>NZ_LHOZ01000076.1:0-206901 GCF_001297205.1 Frigoribacterium sp. RIT-PI-h
GGCCTCGTGCCGCTGCGCCCTCTGACCTTCGGCGAGATCCTGGGCGCCTCGTTCCAGGTCTTCCGCCGCAACCCGCGCACCACGTTCGGCACGGCCCTGCTGTCGCAGGTCGTCCTGCTCGTCGTGACCGTCGCGATCACCGGCGGCAGCGCCTTCCTGGCCTTCGGGCGGGTCGAACAGGCCCTCCCCCGCGCCCGTGACGCGGCGCTGGCCGGCGCCGACGCCGTCGCGGCCGCGGCGGCACTCGTGCCGGTCGCCCTGCAGGCGATCGTCACGGCCCTGCTCCAGGGGCTCTTCGCGCTCGAGACCGCCCGTCCGACGCTCGGAGCGACGCTGCCACTCGGCCGCCCCTGGGCGCCGGCCCAGCGCCGCCCCGGCTCCCTCGTCGGCTGGTCCGCCCTGCCCCCCGCCGCCTCCGTCCTGGCGCTGGCCCTCGTGGCCGGCGTCGTCGTCGGCGGCGTGGCCGTCGGTTCGGGCCCGAGCATCGCTGTCGGCATCGGGGTCGGGGTCCTGCTCGGGCTGGGTCTCCTCGTGCTCGGGGTGTGGCTGACCGTCAAGACCTGCCTCGTGCCGAGCGCGATCGTGCTCGAGCGGATGACCCTCGGCGCGGCGGTGAGGCGCTCGTGGTCGCTGACCCGCGCCTCCTTCTGGCGGACCTTCGGCGTGATCGCGCTGGTGTTCCTCATGATCCAGGTCGCGTCGCAGGTCGTCGCGACGCCCTTCTCGGTGCTGTTCAGCGTCCTGACCGGCACGCTCGCCCCCCCGGGCGACGTGACCGACCCGGCCTTCCGCGCCTTGACGGCGGGCCCCTACGCCGTGCCCCTGGGCATCACGGCGGTCATCGGCGCGATCGGCTCCGTGCTGCAGGCGGCGTCGGCCGGCCTCGTCTACATCGACCGGCGCATCCGCACCGAGGGGCTCGACCTCGAACTCGTCCGCTACGTCGAGCGCGGCGGACGGTCGGCCGAGGGGCAACCCGACCCGTACCGCACGCCCGAGGTCCCGCTCACCCCGACGACGCACCCGGGAGCACCCCGCTGGTGAGTCCCCTGCCCTTCGCCGCCGGGCCCCCGCTGACCCCCGACGCCGACGACGCCCGGCGCGAGGTCCTGCGCGAGCTCACCGGGCCCGAGTACGTGGCGGCGCAGCCGTCGTGGCTCGACCGTGCGGCGCAGGCGTTCTGGGACTGGCTCGGTTCGATCCGGTTCGGGGGGACCGAGGGGGCGCCGGCGGTCGCGGCGATCGTGCTGCTCGTGGTCGTCGTGGTGGTCGTCGTGGTCGTGCTGCTCGTCTACGGCGTGCCGCGGCTGAACCGCCGGTCCGCCCGCGACCTCGGCCTCTTCGGCGACGCCGACGTCCGCGACCGCCACGCCATGCGTGCCGCGGCCCGGGCGGCCGCCTCCCGCGGCGACCTGACGCTCGCCGTCGCCGAGGCCTTCCGGGCGATCGCCCGCTCGCTGGCCGAGCGGGGCGACGTCGCGGTCTCCCCCGGCACCACGGCACGCGACGTGGCCCGCCGGGCGGGCGACGTCTTCCCCGAGCTCCGGGCGGGTTTCGCGGACGCCGCCACCGCCTTCGACGGCGCCCGCTACCTCGACCGCCCCGGCACCGACGAGGCCTACCAGGCCGTCGTCGAGCTCGACCGGCGCGTGACGTCGTCCCGGCGGGTGGACGCGTGACCGTCACCGCACCCTCCGCCGAGACCGGCACGGTCTCGACCCCCACCGTCACGGCGTCGCTCCGCCGTGCGCGGTTCTGGGTCGCACTCGCCCTCGTCCTGGCGCTCGGCGTCGCGGCGACACTCCTCGTCGGCTCGGGCTCGGGCGCGGGGCGCGCCCTCGGCCCCGCGACCGCCGCTCCCGGCGGGGCGAAGGCACTCGTCGAGGTGCTCGGGCGGCAGGGCGTCGACGTGACCGTGACGACCCCCCTCGGCGACGCCCTCGACCGGCTCGGGTCGGGCGACGGCACGCTCCGCGTCGACGACGCCTCCGGGTTCCTGGTCGGCGACCAGTGGCGGCGCCTCGCGACGGCGGCCTCCCACCTCGTGCTCCTCTCCCCCGGGTCCGCCGCGCTCGACAGCGTGGCCCCGGGCGTGGCCGTGGCCGCCCCGGTCGAGGACGGCACGGCCGCACCCGCCTGCTCGTCACCGGCCCTCGAGCAGGCGTCCCGGGTCGACGTCACGGGGGTCGCCTACGCCGTCGACGCCCCGGGCGCCGTCCGCTGCCTGCCCACCGACGACGGCTACGGACTCGTCGAGCTCGACGACGGCGACGCGAGGGTGTCCGTCCTGGGTGCCACGGGCGCCCTGACCAACGGCGCGATCGCGACGGACGACGACGCGGCCTTCGCGCTCGCCCTGCTCGGCGGGTCCTCCGAACTGACCTGGTACCTGCCCTCGGCCGGCGACCTGCCCGAGGGCCAGGGCACGCTCGCCACCCTCACGCCCCCGTGGGTGACGCCGTCGCTGGTGGTGCTCCTCCTGGCCGGAGTGGCTGCCATGGTGTGGCGGGGTCGACGCCTCGGCTCCCTCGTCGTCGAGCGCCTGCCGGTGATAGTCAAGGCGTCCGAGACCACCGAGGGTCGCGCCCGGCTGTACGAACGGTCCGGGCAGCGCCGCCACGCCCTCGACCAGCTCCGCATCGGCACGTTCGGGCGACTCGCGCGAGCGACGGGCCTGTCGTCGACCGCCTCGGTCGACGACGTCGTCGCCCGGGTGGCCGCTCTCACCTCGGC
Source organism: Frigoribacterium sp. RIT-PI-h (assembly GCF_001297205.1). Taxonomy (NCBI): domain Bacteria; kingdom Bacillati; phylum Actinomycetota; class Actinomycetes; order Micrococcales; family Microbacteriaceae; genus Frigoribacterium; species Frigoribacterium sp. RIT-PI-h. The sequence goes on from NZ_LHOZ01000076.1 coordinate 2,734, forward strand.
CGACCCCCGGGGCCTCCGGCACGTCCTCGTGGATGCCGACCCGGCCGACGACCGCGAACTCGTCTCGATGAGCGACAGCCTGCTCGACCTCGAGCGCGCGGTGCGACGGGCGGTGGCTCCGTCGTGACCCGACCCGCGCCTCCTGCGCCTCGTCCGCTCGCCCCCGCTCCGATCCCCACCCCGGAGGACCCCACCAGATGAGCTCAGAACTGCAGCAGACCTTCGCCCGAGTCCGAACCGAGGTCGGCAAGGCCGTCGTGGCCCAGGACGGTGCCGTGACGGGCCTGATCGTCACCCTGCTGGCACAGGGGCACGCCCTGCTCGAGGGCGTCCCCGGCGTGGCCAAGACGCTGCTCGTGCGCGCCCTCAGCCACTCGCTGTCGCTCGACACCGCCCGGGTGCAGTTCACGCCCGACCTGATGCCCGGCGACATCACCGGGTCGCTCGTCTACGACGCGAAGTCGGGCGAGTTCGACTTCCGGGCCGGCCCCGTGTTCACCAACGTGCTGCTCGCCGACGAGATCAACCGCACGCCGCCCAAGACCCAGTCCGCGCTGCTCGAGGCGATGGAGGAGCGCCAGGTCTCGGTCGATGGCGTCAGCCGCGCACTGCCGACGCCGTTCCTGGTCGCGGCGACCATGAACCCCGTCGAGTACGAGGGCACCTACACGCTGCCCGAGGCCCAGCTCGACCGGTTCCTGATGAAGCTCACCCTCGACCTGCCGCCGCGCGAGGCCGAGGTCGAGGTGCTGAGCCGCCACGCCGCGGGCTTCTCGCCCCGCGACCTGCGGGCCGCCGGCGTCACCCCGGTGCTCGGCCCCGACGACCTCGCCCGCGCCCAGGCCGAGGTGGCCCGCGTCGGCGCCTCCCCCGACGTGCTCGCCTACATGGTCGACCTGGCCCGGGCCACGCGCGAGAGCCCGTCGGTGAAGATCGGCGTGAGCCCCCGCGGATCGACGGCCCTGCTCGCCGCCTCGAAGGCGTGGGCGTGGCTGACCGGCTTCGACCACGTCACGCCCGACCACGTCCAGGCCATGGCCCTGCCCGTGCTGCGACACCGCCTGCAGCTGCGACCCGAGGCCGAGCTCGAGGGCGTCGACGCCGACGGCATCGTCCGCTCGGTCCTGCAGCAGGTCCGGGTGCCGCTCTAGCCATGGCGATCACCGGTTGGTTCGTCGCGCTCGTCGCATTCGGCGTCGTGCCCGTCGTCGTCACGGGCAGCGGCTGGGCGATCGTCGGCTGGCTCGGCGTCGTCACGACGCTGACCGTGGTCGACGTGGCCCCCGCGGCCTCGCCCCGGCCGCTCCCGATCCGGCGCGAGGTGCCCGGGGCGATCCGCCTCGGCGAGAGCGCACCCGCCCGGCTGACCGTGGTGAACGGCGGTCGCCGCGCCCCGCGCGGACTCCGGCGGGACGCCGGGCAGCCGTCGGCCGGCGCCACCCCCGCCCGCCGCCGTCTCTCCCTGCGGCCGGGACGGGCCGCGACCCTCACCGTGACGCTGACCCCGTTCCGTCGGGGCGAGCGCCGCGCCGGAGGCGTCACCGTCCGGACCGTCGGCCCGCTGCGGCGCGCCGGTCGACAGGCGACGCGCGGGGTGCCCGGCGCGGGGCGCGTGCTGCCGCGGTTCTCGTCGCGCAAGCGCCTGCCCTCCCGCCTGGCCCGGCTGCGAGAGCTCGACGGCCGCACGAGCGTGATGATCCGCGGCCAGGGCACCGAGTTCGACAGCCTGCGCGAGTACGTCCGAGGGGACGACGTCCGCTCCATCGACTGGCGGGCGACCGCCCGCCGCGACGACCTCGTCGGGCGCCCCTGGCGACCCGAGCGCGACCGTCGGGTGGTCGTCGTGGTCGACACGGGGCGCACGTCGGCGGCTCGCATCGACGACGAACCCCGGCTCGACACCGCTTTCGAGTCGGCCCTGCTGCTCGGGGCGTTGGCCTCGAGGGCCGGCGACCGGGTCGACGTCGTCCTCTTCGACCGTCGGGTCCGGGGCCGCGTCCAGGGCGCGACCGGGCCCGCCCTGCTGTCGTCGATGGTCGAGACCATGGCTCCGGTCGAGCCCGAACTCGTCGAGACCGACTGGTCCGCCGTGCCTGCTCTCGTCCGCTCGGTGACGTCCCGCCGGGCGCTGGTCGTCCTGGCGACCACGGTCGCCAGCCCCGCCGCTCCCCGCTCGCTGCTCGCCGCGATCCCCCCGCTGACCCGCCAGCACCTCGTCGTCGTGGCGTCGGTCACCGATCCGGCCCTCGACGAGTCGGTCTCGCGACGCGGCACCCGCGACGAGGTCTACCGGGCGGCCTCCGCCGAGCGTGCCCGGCTCGACCAGGGCCGTGTCGCCGCCGCCCTGCGTCAGGTCGGCGCCGACGTCGTGACCGGGGCGCCGGCCGACCTGCCCCCCGCCCTGGCCGACCGCTACCTCGCGCTCAAGGCGGCCGGTCGCCTCTGACGGAGGCGCGGGGCGGGGCGGCGACGCAGGATCAGTCGGCGACGAGCTGCCTCGCCCCGGCTTCGAACTCGTCGAGGTCGCCGGTCTGCCCGGCTCGGTGGGCCCGCCCGCCGAGCAGCCACTGGTAGGCCAGGAAGCCGAGCAAGGCCACGGTGCCGATGCCGATCTTGATCGGCCACGGCCACGCCTGCCGGGTGACGAACCCCTCGATGACGCCCGAGACCAGCAACGAGAGCATCAGCCCGACGGCGATGGTCACGAGTGCGCGGCCGTCCTGTGCCAACGCCTGCCCCCGGGTGCGGGCACCGGGCGCCACCCAGGACCAGAAGATCATCAGACCGGCCGCCCCGGCGACGAAGATGCTGTAGAGCTCGAGCTGGCCGTGGGGAGCGATGTACAGGAAGAACTGGTCGAGCCGCCCCTGATCGGCCATGAGCCCGGCCGAGATGCCGACGTTCATGGCGTTGCTGAGGATCGCGTAAGGCACCCAGACCCCGGTGATCCCGAAGGCCACGCACTGGGCCGCGATGTACGCGTTGTTCGTCCACACCTGGCCGGTGAACGAGGTCGAGGCGCTCTCGGAGTAGTAGTTCACGAAGTCCTGCTCGGCGAACTGCCGGCGGAACTCCTCGCTGCCGAACGAGGCCAGCAGCGCGGGCGTGTTCGCCGCCCAGATCGCGAACACCGCCGCGACGACGACCGTCACGAGCGTCAGCACGAGCGACAGCCAGCGCACCCGGTAGAGGGCGGCCGGCAGCTGCGCGACGAAGAAGGTGGGCAGCTGGCTGAACAGGTTGCGGCCGGCACCCGTGAAGCGGAGTCGTGCTCGCGACAGGGACATCGAGAGCCGGTCGGCCACCACCGAGTCGCCGGTCGCCGTCTTCAGCGCCGACAGATGACCGGCCCCGGACTGGTATAGGCGCACGAGCTCGTCGGCTTCCGGCCCGCTCAGTCGGCCGCGCCGGGCGAGGCGGTCGAGCTCGGCCCAGTCGTGGCCGTGGGCGGCGGCGTAGGCGTCGATGTCCATTCTGCTTAGATACTAGGCATGTCCCGCACGAAGGCACGAGGCGCCTCCCCGGTGGTGCTGCGCCCCGACCAGGTCGAGGCCTTCACGGCGGGCGGGGACGAGCTCGTCACGGGCGAGGCGGTGGCTCTCGACCTCCGGCCGACGAGCTTCGTGCTGCGGGCCGCCGGCGTGCTCATCGACTACCTGGCCTACGCCCTGTTGCTCGTCGGCGCGTTGCTGCTCGTCTCGCTGCTCAACGAGGGCGGGGTGCTGGACGACGCGCTGTCGCAGGCGTTCCTCGTCGCGTCGATCGCGATCTGCTTCATCGTCGTGCCGACGGTGGTCGAGACCGCGAGCCACGGTCGGTCCCTGGGCAAACTCGCCGTGGGGGCGCGCATCGTCCGCACCGACGGAGGCGCGATCGGCCTGCGCCACGCCCTCACCCGGGCACTCGTGGGGCTGCTCGAGATCGTCTCGACCAGTGGCGGCCTGGCCGTCGTCGTCGCCCTGCTGAACGGCTCGTCCCGCCGCCTGGGCGACCTGATGGCCGGCACCTACAGTCGCAACGAGCGTGTGTCCAAGGCCGCCCACGTGGTCTACGGCGTGCCGTCGCACCTGCAGGGCTGGGCCGAGATCGCGGACGTCGGGCGCCTGCCCGACGGCCTGGCCCGTCGCATCGCGTCGTTCCTGCAGCAGGCACCGCAGCTCTCCCCCGCCAGCCGACGACGTGTCGCCGACGAGCTGGCGGCCGAGGCGACGCCGTACGTCTCGCCCGTGCCGTCCGGCGAACCCGAGTTCCTCCTGGCCGGCGTCTCGGCGCTCCGTCGTCAGCGCGAGTCCGCCGCCCTGGCCCGCGAGTCCGCACTGCTCGACCGCCTGACCCCGGCACTGACCGAGACCGTCCCGGGCTTCCCCCGCCGCTGACCGTCGCCGTCGTGGCCGGCCGCGCGACTCGGGTTCACGACCGGACGAGCCTCGCGATCGCCGCCGACGCCTCGCGGACCTTGGCGTCCGCGACGTCGCCTCCTTCGCGGGCGGCCTGGGCGACGCAGTGGGCGAGGTGGTCCTCGAGCAACTGGAGCGCCACGGTCTCGAGGGCCCGCGTGGCCGCGCTCACCTGGGTCAGCACGTCGATGCAGTACGTGTCGTCCTCGACCATGCGCTGGATGCCCCGCACCTGACCCTCGGCCCGGCGCAGACGCTTGACGATCTGCTCCTTGTCGCCGCTGTAGCCGACGTGCCTCGTCGTCGTGTGCTCACCCTGCTGCGCCACCCGCGCCTCCTGCCCGTGTCATCTGATCGCCAGGATACCCCCAGGGGGTAACGGACCCGTCCACGGCCGGAGCTCGGTCGGCCGTCAGCCGCGGATCAGCCCGAGGACGTCGTCACGGACGCGCTCCATGCCGGCGGGCGTCGCCGCCCCGGCGTTGAGGCGCAGCAACGGCGCGGTGTTCGACGGCCGGCCGTTGAACCACCAGAACCCGTCGTCGGACGTCCCGCTGACCGTGAGCCCGTCGAGCTCGTCGAAGTCGCCGACCCCGGCATAGGCCTCGACGATGCGCGCGTACGCCGCCGGCACGTCGGTGACGGTCGAGTTGATCTCGCCGCTCGCCGCGTAGGGCGTGTAGCGGTCGGTCAGGGTCGAGAGCGGCTCCGCCTGCGCCCCGAACTCGGCCAGGACGTGCATGGCGGCCAACATGCCGTTGTCGGCGCTCCAGAAGTCGCGGAAGTAGTAGTGCGCCGAGTGCTCACCGCCGAAGATCGCGCCGGTCGACCGCATCTCGTCCTTGATCAGCGAGTGGCCGACGCGGGTGCGCACCGGGGTCGCCCCGGCGGCCTCGATGGCCTCGGGCACCGCGCGCGACGTGATCAGGTTGTGGATCACCGAGATCTCGGCGTCGGGCTCGGCGGCACGGACGCGCGCGATCTCGCGGACGGCGACGATCGCGGCCACGGCCGACGGGGTCACGGCGTCGCCCTTCTCGTCGACGACGAAGCAGCGGTCGGCATCACCGTCGAACGCCAGCCCCAGGTCGGCCCCGTGCTCGAGGACGGCTTTCTGCAGGTCGACGATGTTCGCCGGGTCGAGGGGGTTGGCCTCGTGGTTGGGGAAGGTTCCGTCGAGTTCGAAGTACAGCGGGATGATCTCGATCGGCAGCTTCGGCAGGCCCGCGGCCTCGCCCAGCACCGCCGGGACCGTCAGGCCGCCCATGCCGTTGCCCGCGTCGACGACGACCGTGATGGGCCGGATGCCGGAGAGGTCGACCAGTCCGCGCAGGTAGGCGGCGTAGTCGGGCAGCGCGTCGTGCTCTCGGACGGTGCCGGGCTCGGCGACGGCCTCGATGCCGTCGGCCAGGAACGAGGAGGCGCGGTCACGGATAGAGGACAGCCCCGTGTCGAGGCTGATGCCCTGGGCACCGGCCCGGCTCATCTTGATGCCGTTGTAGGTGGCCGGGTTGTGGCTCGCGGTGAACATGGCCGCCGGGGCGTCGAGCGAGCCGGAGGCGAAGTACGACTCGTCGGTCGAGCACAGGCCCAGCGCGACGACGTTCGCACCCCGGGCGCGGGCGCCGCGGGCGAAGGCGTCGGCGAAGCCCGGCGAGGAGTCGCGCATGTCGTGGCCGACGACCAGGTCGCGGCCGGCGCCGTCGATCTCGTCGGCGAACGCCGCACCGAACGCCTCCACCACCTCGTCGGTGAGCTGGCTGCCGACCAGCCCACGGACGTCGTAGGTCTTGACGAAGGCGGTCAGGTCGACGGGGGTGTTCTCAGAGGTCATGGCCCAAAACTACCCGGCGCAGGACCTGCCAGCCCTGCGGGACCGACAACGAGCCCGCGTGGCGGGCGCAGAGGTCGTAACCGTGCGGCTCGACGCGGTCGCTCAGGGGCCCGACGACGACCATCGAGTCGGCGTACACGTACGTCAGCGTCGCGACGGCCTCGTCGTGGCACGTCACCTTGCTGCAGGGTCGACCGTTCATCTGGCGGACAGACTATCGCGAGGTCCCCCGGGGGCCGACCCGCGCCTCCGCGCCGGGCCTACGATGGGCGGATGAGCAAGGCCCGCCCCGCACGCGTCACCGACCGGTCCCGTCGGCGCGACCGCCACGGGCGCGGGTTGCGGTCGTCGGCCGCCGGGCCCCACCTGCCCTTCCTGCGCACGCGGGTCGATCTCTTCGACGACATCGTGGCCGCCACCGCCGACTACCTGCGCGAGGCATGGCCCGACGAACTCGCCGACACGTCGTTCGAGGTCGCCGGCCTCCCCGCCGAACCCGACCGCACCCGCGTCGAACGCTGGTCGGTCGACCGGGCCGCCGGCCGGGTGGTGCTGTACCGCCTGCCGATCGAACGGCCCGCACCGTCGCAAGACCGACGGGGTGCCGCCGAGGACGAGTGGAACCACCGTGTGCTCGTCGAGGGGTACGTGTTCCGCGCCGTGGCCGATCTGCTCGGCAAGGACCCGTGGGAGCTCGCGCCCGACCGCTGGCGCGACGGCTGAACCACTCGATCGTCGGGGCCGTGTCTGCCGTCGGGGTCGCGCCGACGGTCGGCGAGGCCGGGCCGTCAGGCCGTCGGGCGGTCGGGCCGTCAGGCCGTCGGGCCGTCAGGGGTAGACGGTCACGGGCGTCGACGCCGGGAACGGTGAGGTCACCGGCCAGGCGGCGATGGCTGCGGGTGCCGAGAAGCTGACACCCGCCCGCAGGCCGTCGGCCTCCTCGGGCCGGACGGCGTCGCCCGAGGCCACGTCGGCGCCGACCGTCGCCCCCCGGGCGCCTCGCCGCCCCGCTCGTCGCCGTCACCCACCGTGACCTCGGCCGTCACGGCGTCCTGACCGGGGTTCGCGAGCCAGAGGCGTCCGCCCTCACCGTCGGGCACGACGGCCTCGGTGTCACCCGAGAGGCGCGGCGACGGGGCGGCCCAGCTCAGGTCCACGCCTCCCGCTGCGGCGGCGACGGGGGAGGTGCGGGCGGCGACGGCCACGGCCGTGGACGGCCGCACGGTGGCGGTGTAGACACCGTCCTCGAGCCCGTCGATCGGCACGTCGGTCACGCGACCCCCCTCGACCCGGGTCTCGAACGTGGTGCCGGTACCGTCGTCGGTGGCCAAGGAGGCGCTTACCTGAGCGGAATCCTGGCCCGGAACGAGGACGCGCAGCACGGATTGGAGGTCGGAGGACGACGGATCGGCCAGCGCACCCTCGAGGTTCGCCGAATCGCGGACGACGATCCCCGTGACGACCGACTCGCGCGAGGGTGCGGCGGACCCGGTCACGATGTCCACACCGCCGGGTTCGAGGGTCCGGACGACGCTCTGCTGGAGGGTGGCGACGATCTGCCCACCACGACTCGACACGTGGACGGCCGGCGAGACGAGTCCGGTCGCGAAGCCCGAGAGCGGCACCACCTTCTGGCTGCGTGGCGCGACGACGATGCCGTCGATGCCGGGGCCCTGCACCTCGCCGGTCTCGGACCGGATGTCGAGGTCGACGGTGGCGTTCACCTCGCTGGGGTTCACGAGGCTGATGAGCGACACGCGCCCCGTCTCGGTCGAGCCGCCGATCAGCCACGTCGAGCTCGTGGGCTCGGTGCACGGCGCCGAGGCGAAGCCACGCAGGTCGCCCTCGTCGACCGACTGGCTCTGGGCCGCCGCGACGAGGGGCACGTCGCTGCCCTCGACGGGCGCGGTGACCACGGACGGCCGCGAGTCGCTGCCGTCGGCACCGGCGAGTTCCTCGACGGCGACCTCGCCCTCGCCCGACTGCCGGGCGACGGCGGCCCGACCGACCGAACTCGCGGTCGTGGCCTGCTGACCCTCCGCGTCCGAGAGCTGCAACAGCGCACCGGTGCAGACCCGCTGCTGGTCCACGGGCACCGGGGTCACGAGCTGGCCCGCCGGCACCGTCTCGAACGAGGGAAGGCGCACGACCGCGGCACCCCCGACGACCGCCGCGGCGACGGCGAGGCCGACGCCGCCGACCGCCACTCGTCCCGTCGTGGAGAAGACCGATCGCTTATTCATCTCGCTCCTCGTCGAAGGTCGTGGCGGGCTGCTCGGCCTCGGGCGTCCCGGCCCGGGATCGACGTCGCCGCGGCGACGTCGGGATGGCGAGCAGCAGGGCGGAACCGAAGACGAGCCCCCAGCTGATCAGGACGATCGGACGCAAGGGTCCGGCAGCCGGACGCGCGTCGCGCTCGTCCTGCGCCTCCACGTAGCGCCAGAGCAGGCCGTTGGACGTGTCGCCGACGGGCAGGAAGTCGGCGTCGGCGTCGAGGGCCTCGCCCGCGCGCTGGCCGAGCCGGTCGGCGTCGCCGTCGTCGTCGGTGGCCGTCAGCAGCACGAACCCGACACCGAGTCGACGCAGGTCGTCGGTCGGGTCGAAACCACTGCGGCTGACGAGGTTCCCGGCCAGGACGGTCAGGTCCTCGTTGACCGAGGTGAGGCGTTGGGCGGTCGAGTCGAGCGTCGACTGGTCGTCGAGCGTCGCTCCCTGCCCGTGCTCGAGCGACACGGCGAGCGAGCCGTCCGGCTGAGGCGTGAGGACGAGCGTCCCGACGTCGGGCGTCGCCTCGGCCTCCGCCGTGACGTAGGCCGACAGGATGCGGCCCGAGCTCGGACGGACGTCGGCCACGGGGCCGAACGACGCGATGACGGTGGGGGCCGCGGCCGCCACCGCGAGCACGGCGACCAGGGCACCGGCCGGCGGGGCGATCCTCGGCAACCGGTCGAGGGTCACGGCCGCGGCACCGACGAGTCCCAGCAGGTACAGGCTCAGCCCACTGCCGGCCCAGATCGTGGTCGTGGCGCTGCCGACGCCCGTGACGGACACGTGGGTCGCGGCGACGGCCGTGAGGTAGCCGAGCAGGGCGAGCGCGAGGGCGGGGACCGCGCGGCGCTGCGAGCCGACGAACGGCGAGGCCACGGCGAGCAGCGCCAGCGGGGCGATCGCGACGGCCACCAGCACGGCGAGCGTGGCGGACGAGAAGCCCGTTCCGGCGATCAGGGCCGTCCAGCCGTTGAGGCCCGTCTCGGGCGACGTGAGCAGCAGCTGCAGCGGCGACGCGGGGTCCGACCTCGTCGGGACGCCGGGGTCGGCGAACACGGCCCACCAGGTGCCCCGCTGCAGCTGGGCGACGACGAGCGGGGCGAAGAGGGCCAGCGCGGGCAGGGGCACCGCGACGAGCCGGTGGGTGCCGCGCGGGCGGCTGACGATCGACCCGAGCCAGCCGACGAGCAGCGCCGGGACGAGCGACGGAGCAGCGGCGGCGACGACGGCGAAGAGCAAGGAGGCGGTGGCCCCGGCCGTCCACGACCTCGCGGCGCCGATCATGGCCCAGACCAGGAACGGGAGCGCCACGTGCGCGAGGACGGCGCCCAGGTGTCCGGACTGCAGCCCCGAGAGCAGGGGCGACGAGAGGGCGTAGAGCGCGGCGGCGACGGCCGGCACCCAGGTGCGACGGGTCACGCGGCGGGTGGCGAACCAGGCCCACAGCGCCGAGAGCGGCAGGGCCACGACGTAGACGCCGACGACCGCGGTGGACGGCGACCAGGGCGTCAGGCTGCCCAGGACGGCGACGAGTGCGGCGAACGGGTCGGAGGGACCGAGGAACCCGGTGCCGATCTCGCGCCAGCCGTAGCCGACCGACGACCACAGCTGACCCACCGAGGTGCTGAGCGGCAGGAGCCCGCCACCCGTCACGGCCGGGTTGCCGAGCAGCGGCAGGAACGCGACCACGCCGACGACGGCGGCGACCAGGACGACCCAGAGACCGCCCGAGTGGACGAAGCTGGCCCGGGGATCGGGCGCGTCCTCGACGACGGCGACCTGCGCATCGCGTTCGGTGACGCGACGTTCACGCAGCAACGCGCGTGACGCCCGCAGGGGCTCGACCGAACTCCAGCCGACGCTCTTGGTGCGGGCGAGTGCCCGACGGGCGGACCGCACGTGCGAGCCGCCGAAGGCAGCCCGGAACGCGGTGGCGAACTCGCCCACCACGGCTCCGGGGTTCTTGGTCAGCAGGTGCCACACGCTGCGCACGACCGCCAACGGCACGAGGCTGAGCCAGTGCAGCGGCAACAGGACGGCGGCCGAGTAGACGAGGCGCCGGTGCAGTTGTGCCGCACGGTGGAGGCGCGCTCGACGGGCGTGACCGACGGGTCCGTGGCCGAACTCCTCCGGCGGTCCGGCGCTGTCGACCTTCGCATCGGGCACGAGCACCACACGGTGACCGGCGAGACGGGCACGGATGGAGAAGTCGAGCGCCGCGTCCACGTGCGGCAGCGCGGGATCGAAGCCGCCCAGCGCGGTCCAGACGGTGCGACGGACGAGCATGCCGCCCGCCGCGACGCCGAGCACGTCGTCGGTGACGTCGTGCTGGCCCTGGTCGAGCTCGTTCTCGACACGGGCGAGCGAGGCGCCGTACCGGGTGACGGTCTCGCCGAACTCGGCGATGACACCGGGCTGACCCCACCGCATCAGCTTGGGCCCCGCGACCGCGACGGACGGCGACACCTCGACGGTCGTCATGAGGTGCTCGAGCGCCTCGGGCGCGGGCGCGTTGTCGTGGCCGAGCAGCCAGACCCATTCGTCGGGGTCGCCGTCGCCCGGGTCGGAGAGCCGGACGCCGTGCGCGGCGGCGGCACCGAAGGTCTTGGCGTCGGGCAGCGAGGCCAGCTGGGCGGCACCGCTGAGCGAGAGCCGGCCCGCGGCCGAGTCCTTGCCGCCGGTGTCGACCACCACCAGGGCCTCCGGGGGCCGCGTCTGACGCGACAGCCCGTCGAGGGTTCGGTCGAGGTAGGTCGCTCCACCAGGGGCGACGAGGATCGCTGTGACTCTCGGCTGCATGACTCGTGCAGCCTAGGTCGCACCGACGCGGGCACCGGCTCGGCGCGCCGACGCGACGAGCGAGACGTGGCGACCCGCGCCTCCCGGCCCCTCGCCCCCGTCCGGGACGACGGAACGGCACCGACCCGGAGGGGTCGATGCCGTCGGAAGCCGAGGAGGCGCGGGTCAGGCCCGCTTGCGGAGCTTGCGACGCTCGCGCTCGGACAGCCCGCCCCAGATGCCGAATCGCTCGTCGTTCTGCAGGGCGTACTCGAGGCATTGGGCCCGGACGTCGCAGGAGGCGCAGATCTTCTTGGCGTCCCGCGTGGAGCCGCCCTTCTCGGGGAAGAAGGCCTCGGGGTCGGTCTGGGCGCAGAGCGAATCCGCCTGCCAGGCCAGCTGGTTCTCGTCGTCGGCGACGGTGGTTCGCGACGCCGACGATCCGACGCCGGGGACGCCCAGCTGGATCGGGTCGACGTGCCAGTCGTCCGGGACGCCGGCGCGGTTCTCGTGGATGCCCACAGCGCATCTCCCCTCGTGTCGATCGCCCGTGAATGTACGCGACAAGGTAATTACACCGGTGTCATTACCCATCCGTCAAGTCGAGGGCCAATAAACCCTCCACCCCCCGATCAGGGGCAAGGGAGCCCCGGCGTGTCGGGGGACGTTTCGAGCGGAACGGGTGATGTCGAGCGCGGTGACGTCCGTCAGCCGCGAGGTGCGGCCTCCCAGGCGCTCGTGACCATCTCGAGGAGCGTGTGCCGCATCTCCCAGTCGAGGTCCCGGGCCGCCAGGCTGCCGTCCGCGACGATGCGGTCCGGGTCGCCGGGGCGACGCGGAGCGATCTCGGGCGTGAAGTCGATGCCGGTGCCCTCGCGCATCGCGGCCATGATCTCGGCGACCGAGACGCCCCCGCCCGAACCGAGGTTGTAGGCGGGCTCGACGGGCTCGCCCGCGTCCAGTCGGCGGGCCGCGGCGACGTGCGAGACCGCCAGGTCGGCGACGTGGACGTAATCCCGGACGCATGTGCCGTCGGGGGTGGCGTAGTCGTCGCCGTTGATGCGCGGGACGCGTCCTTCGACGAGAGCCGCGAAGACGAGCGGGAAGAGGTTGTGCGGGCTGGCGTCCCAGAGGTCGGGTCGACCCGAGCCCACGACGTTGAAGTAGCGCAGGCTCGTGTGTCGCAGCCCCTCGGCCACGGCCTGGTCGCGCAGCAGCCACTCGCCGATCAGCTTGCTCTCGCCGTACGGCGACGCGGGCGCCTTGGGGGTGTCCTCGGTGACGAGTTCGGTCGGCGGCGTGCCGTAGACGGCCGCGCTCGCCGAGAACACGATCCGGTCGACGCCCCGGCTCGACATGGCCTCGAGGAGGCGGGCGGGCCCCGTGACGTTCTGGTCGTAGGTGTGCAGCGGACGCTGGACCGAGACGCCGGCGTACTTGTAGCCCGCGACGTGGACGACGCCCGTGACGCCGTGACGGTCGATGGTCTGCTCGATCAGCTCGCGATCGAGGATCGAGCCCCGGACGAACGGCACGTCGGCGGGCACGAAGCCCTCGAGGCCTGACGAGAGGTCGTCGAGGACCACCGCGTCGATGCTCGCCCCCGTGAACTCGCGGACGACGTGAGAACCGATGTACCCGGCACCGCCGGTGACCAACCATGACATGGGGCCAACCTACCGGGTGCCCGGCGGGTGGTGGCGGGCCCGGCTCAGGCCGGCGTGGCCACGTACGCGGTGCCGTCGCCGGTCATCGCGAGCCGGACCTCGTCGGGCGTCACGAACGCAGACTCCCCACGACCGAGCCGGATGGTGCCGTCCTGCCCCTTGACGTGGACCTCGCCGTCGGTGACCAGGACGATGCTCGGACCGCCGATCTCGACGACGGCCCCCGGTCCCGAGGCGTCGACCCTGAGCATGGCGAACCCCGTGCCGGACGGCGCGAAGCGCTCGACCCCCCGGGCGACCGTGGTGGGCTCGAGGCGGGGCACGGGCAGCGGTTCGAAGTCGAGGACCTTCAGCAGTTCGGGGACGTCGACGTGCTTGGGCGTCAACCCGCCGCGCAGCACGTTGTCGGAGGGGGCCATGAGCTCGACGCCGAAGCCACCCAGGTAGGCGTGGACGTTCCCGGCGGGCAGGAACAGGGCCTCGCCGGCCCGCAGCGTCACCCGGTTGAGCAACAGAGAGAGGACGACCCCGGGGTCGCCCGGGTAGCGCTCGGCCAGGTCGACGGCCGTCGCGACGCTCGCGCCGCCGGCCCGGTGGGCGGCGGCGAGCTCGCTGACCGCGGCGATGGTCGCGGCCGAGTCGTCGTCGGCCTGGAAGAGGAACGCGAGGGTCGACCGCAGGGACTCGCCCAGGTGCCGACGGAGCCGGTCGAGGCGCCCCGAGCCGTCGTCGAGGAGGTCGACGTCGGCCAGGGTCTCGGCCGGCTCGCGGAACCCGCAGAGGGCGTCGAAGGTGTCGCTGAGTGCCACGATGATCTCGGGTTTGGCCGACGAGTCCTTGTAGTTGCGTTCGGGGGCGTCGAGCGGGATGCCGGCGGCGTCCTCGCGAGCGAAGCCCTCCCGGGCCTGCTCGGGGGTCGGGTGCGCCTGGATGGAAAGCGGGCCGTCGGCCGCGAGCAGCTTCAGCAGGAACGGCAGGTGGTCCCGGTCGCGCCCGAGGGCCCGGGCCGGCTCGGCGGCGAACCAGTCGGCGAGGGTGTCGGCGCCGCCCACCACCGCCGGGGCCACGACGACGCTCGGCGAGCCCGGGTGCGCGCCGAGCCAGAGCTCGGCCTCGGGGCGGCCGCTCGGTCGACGACCGAGCAGGTCGGCGATGGCCGTCGTCGAACCCCAGGCGTAGTCGCGGGGCGTGTTGGTGATGGCGAGGAACATGGCTTTACCTGCTTGTCGAGGTCGTGCTTGGTCGCCCCCTACAAAGCCGTGCGGTCGACGACGCCGGGGCGTTGACCAAAGCTACCAATCCCTTGGTCACGGCCGGGTCGCTGCCTAGGCTCCTGTCGTCCCGACACGAAGCAATGGAGCACGGATGTCATCAGCGACCCTCACCTCGTTCACCTCTCTCGTCAGCGACTTCTACGGCTACGAAGACCTGCTCTCCGACCGCGAGAAGGGTGTGCTGGCCGACCTGCGCCGCTACCTCGAGACCGAGGTCAAGCCCGGCGTGAACCGCCACTGGGCGGACGCGACCTTCCCGCACGAGATCGTCAAGGGCCTCGCCGGCCTCGGCCTGTTCGGCATGCCGTGGGAAGAGACGCGCCCGTTCGAGAACTCCGCCGTCTTCCGCGGCTGGGTCGCACTCGAGCTCGCCCGCGTCGACGCGTCCGTCGCGACCTTCGTCGGCGTGCAGAACGGCCTGGCGATGGGGTCGATCGGCGTCGGCGGTTCGCCGGAGCAGCGCGCCGAGTGGCTGCCCCGCATGGCGAGCGGCGACCTGGTGGGTGCCTTCGGCCTGACCGAGCCGTTGTCGGGGTCGGACTCGGCCCAGGGCCTCCGTACGATCGCCACCCGTGACGGCGACGGCTGGGTGTTGAACGGCTCCAAGCGGTGGATCGGCAACGCCACGTTCAGCGACATCACCATCATCTGGGCCAAGAGCGCCGAGGACGGCCAGGTCAAGGGCTTCATCGTCCCGACCGACACCGCGGGCTACACGGCCACCAAGATCGAGGACAAGCAGAGCCTCCGCATCGTCCAGAACGCCGACATCACCCTCGAGGACGTCCGCGTGCCCGAGCGCAACCGGCTGCAGCAGGCCGATTCGTTCCGCAGCACGGCGGCCGTGCTCCGCCTGACCCGGGCCGAGGTCGCCTGGGCGGCCGTGGGCAACTCGATCGGCGCGTACGAGGCCGCGCTGGCGTACGCGAACGAGCGCGTGCAGTTCGGCAAGCCGATCGCCAAACACCAGCTGATCCAGGACCTCCTGGTGAAGTGCATCGGCAACATCACCGCGTCGATCGGCATGGTGGTCCGCTGCTCGCAGATGCTCGACGAGGGCACGCAACGCGACGAGCACGCCTCGCTCGCCAAGGCGTTCACCACGGCCCGCATGCGCGAGACGGTCGGGTACGCCCGCGAGGTCATGGGTGGCAACGGCATCGTGCTCGAGTACGACGTGGCCCGGTTCTTCGCCGACGCCGAGGCGCTCTACAGCTACGAGGGCACTCGCGAGATGAACACGCTCATCGTCGGCCGCAGCATCACGGGCCAGGCAGCCTTCGTCTGATCCATCGGGCGGGGCGGCCCCCGGTCGCCCCGCTGCGCCTCCCCCGTCGTCTAGCCTGGTGCCCATGACCTCGACGCTGCCCGCGCGGCCCGCCCGAACGGCGCCCGCGCGCGGAGCCACGACGTTCGCGACGCTCGCGTTCCTCGTGCTCTTCGGTGGCGACGTCCTGCGCAACGGCACCGGCTGGTGGGGCTGGGGGGCGGCCTGCGTCGCGATGGTGGTCGCCTCCGTCGTCCTCGTCGTGCGGCACCCGCCCCGGGTGCGGACCCTCCCGCGCCTCCTCGTGCTCTTCCTGGCGTTCGCCGTCGCCTCGATCGCCTGGTCGCAGTACCCGGCCGGCTCGGCGATCGGCATCGTCCTCACGCTGATGACGAGCGTGGGCGCCCTGGCGGTCACCGTCGTCGCCCCGTGGCCGGCCATCGTGACCGCCCTCGGACGAGCGCTGCGCATCCACGTCGTGGCCTCCCTGCTGTTCGAGGTCGTCGTCGGGCTGTTCGTCCGACAGCCGGTCTGCCCGGTCTACCTCGACTGCACCGGGCAGCCCGCGGCGTGGTTCTGGTCGCGTGACGTGCTCTTCGAGGGCGGTCGCATCCAGGGACTGCAGGGCAACAGCAACATCCTGGCGATCATCGCCTTGCTGGCCCTCGTCGTCACGGCCGTCGAGGCCGCGAACCGGTCGATCTCCCGCGGTTCGACGATCGTCGGGCTCGCCGCCTCGCTGCTGGCACTCGTCCTGACCCGGTCGGCGACGGTCGCGGTGGTCGCGGTCGCCGTCGGCCTCGTGCTGCTGCTGGTGCTGGCGACCCGCCGCCGCGAGCCCGGTCACCGGGCCCCCGTCTTCGGCGTCGCGGCCTTCGTCGTCGCGGGCCTCGCCGTCGCCGTCCTCGCTCGCGGTCCCCTGCTCGCGGTGCTCGGCAAGAGCGGCGACCTGACGGGCCGCACCGACATCTGGTCGGCCGTCTACGACCTCGGCGTCCAGCACCCCGTCGTGGGCTGGGGCTGGGTCAGCTACTGGTTCCCGTTCGTCGAACCGTTCACCGACCTCGCCGAGCGAAACGGCGTCGTGTACCTGCAGGCGCACGACGCGTACCTCGACGTCTGGTTCCAGCTGGGATGGATCGGCCTGATCCTCTTCGGCCTCACCATCGTCGGGGTCGTGCTGCGGTCCTGGTGGTGGGCCGTCGACCGTCGGATGCTGGCCCGCGAGGTCGCGGCCCCGTGGTCGGCCCTCGACCTGCTGCCGCTGCTCCTCGTGACGGCCCTGCTCGTCCACGGGTTGACGGAGTCCCGCTTGATCGTCGAGTGGGGGTGGGCCACGTTCGTGATCGTCGTACTCGTCACCCGACGCGACCCCTTCGGCTGGACGGGCCACGACCGGTGACCTCCGGCCACGACCACGGGTTCGACCGCGACCGGGACCCCCTGCGCCGCTACCTCTCGGCTTGGATCGGCTTCTCGGCCGGCGGGCACTTCTCGCAGGCGCTGTCGGTCGCGATCGTCCTCTACGCGTTCTCGACGCAGTCCGTGCGCGCCCTGATGGGGTGGCCCGGGTCGCTCGCCGTCCTGGGCACGCTCGTGGTGCTGGCGGCGCTCTCGCTCGTCGGCGGTCGGCACCACATCGAATGGCACGGCATCCTGCCCGTGTCACTCATCGCCCTCTTCGGGTTCATGGGCCTCAGCGTCTTCTGGAGCGAGTACACCTGGGTGACGATCGGCGGGGTCGCCTACGCCGTCGGGTTCGGCGCGCTCGGGCTCTACCTGGCACTCGGACGCGACCTCGTGCAGGTCGTGAGGGCGTTCGGCGACGCCCTGCGCATCCTGCTCGTGGTCTCGTTGTCGCTCGAGGTGCTGAGCGGTCTGCTGATCGACCAACCGATCGCGTTCCTGGGCATCCAGGGCAACCTCGCCGCGGGCGGGCCCATCCAGGGCATCTCGGGCACCCGCAACTACCTGGGGTTCCTGGCGACGCTCGCGGTCATCACCTTCGCCGTCGAGTTCCTCACCCGGTCGGTTCCCCGACGACAGGCCGTGGCCTCGGGCGTGCTCGCCCTGACGGCGCTCGGCTTCGCCCGCTCCCCCGCGACGGCGATCGCGGTCATCGTCCTGATCGTGGCCGGCGTGGCGCTCGACGCGCTGCGTCGGGCCCCCGAGTCGAGACGGTCGCTCATGCAGTCGGTCTTCGCGGTGATCGTGGTGCTGGGAGGCGCGCTGGCCTACGCGGGCCGCTCGCGCCTCCTCGATGCCGTCGACGCCACGAACGACCTGTCGGTCCGCTCGCTGCTCTGGGCGCGCATCCGCGAACTGGCCGCGGTGCACGACATCGTCGGCTGGGGCTTCGTCGGACAGTGGCCGACCGAGATCTTCCCCTACTCGACGATCATCGCTCCGAACGGCCGACCGCACGAGACGGGCCTGAACGCGTTCTTCGACATATGGCTGCAGCTGGGCCTCGTCGGGGGGCTGTTGCTCGTCGTGGCCGGCACGCTCGCGTTCGTGCGCAGCTGGATCACGGCCTCGGGCCACCCGATCGTGGCCTACGTCTGGCCGGCGCTCGTGCTGGTCCTGATCGGGGTGACGGCCGTCGCCGAGAGCTTCGTGCTGTTCGAGGGAACCCTGATGACCTTCGTCACCATCGCGACGATCGCGGCCCGCAAGCGATCGTGGCGGTCACGCCTGCCGCAGGCGGCCGGCCGGTAGGAGGCGCGGGTCGGGTCGGTCACCACCCGGTCGCCTGGTGGGTCGCCGCGTCAGCCCGTCGGGCCCCGACCGGCGTCGACGTCGCTGCCGACGAGGACCCTCGGCACAGCGGCCCGCCGACCGCGACGAGCCGGGAAGCGCTTCTCGAAGCGCGTCTTGACCCGCAGGGCCGGGGCCTCGACGAGGTGCCAGGAGAGGGCGGCCAGGACGAGTGTCACCACGACCACGGCCACGGCATTCGCGGCGATGCCGCGGACGCCCAGCGTCGCGACGACGACCTGCTGCACGGGGAACGCGTAGATGTATAGGCCGTAGGAGAAGTCGCCGTAGCGGGACGCCCTCCGGAGCACCGGCGTCGACGCGAGCCCCAGGGCGAGGGTCGAGTACGGCAGGACCGCCCAGAGGACGTAGGTGCCGAGACCCGCGTCGACGGCCGAGACGATCGTGACGGCGAACAGACCGAGGAGGGCCACGTCGAGTCGGAAGGCGTGCCGCTCGAGCAGGAGGGCGCACAGCATGCCGCCGGCGAAGAAGATCCAGGGCTCTCCGACGGACGAGGACGTGAAGAAACCGAGGACGTCCACGTCCGGCCAGACCCTGAGGTGCAGGGCGATGCTGATCAGGGCGAACAGCCCGACGGCCGGGACGTGCAACCTCCGCGGGAGGAGGAGGACGAGGGGCACGACGAGGTAACAGGCGAACTCGACCGGGAGCGTCCACAACGAGCCGTTGAGGACGTAGGGGTACGGGAGGTCGACGAAGACGCCCGGCAGACCGAAGACCGGTTGCAGGAGGGCGTTCTTGAGGTAGAGCCAGGTGCTCGGGTCGGACAGGTAGTCGCCCGTCGGCAGCGTCGTGAAGACCGTGCCCACGACGAAGGCGGTCAGGATCACGGCGACGATCAGGGCGGGGAAGATGCGCAGGGCCCTCGCGGCGAAGTAACTGCGCCAGTCGGGGCGACGCCGCCAGCTCTTGGTGATCAGGTAACCGCTGATGATGAAGAAGACGTGCACGCCGAGGGCGTGCAGCGGCTGTCCGAAGATCGTCGGAGGCGCCATCGGTTTGGCGAGGACGACGTACGAGTGCCCGAGGACGACGAGCAGTGCTCCGCCGAGCCGGAGGGCGTCGAGGTTGTTGTCGCGCCGTCGCAGTTCTTCCCCCGTGGACATCACCCCAGCGTAGGGGGCCGCGGAACGGCCCCCGGTCACGACTGGCGGTCCTCGACCACCCACCGAGGCCCCGGACGGCGACCGAGGAGCGTCTGCAGGCGACGCTGCACGCCCCACTTCGTGACCCTGAGCATGGCCTCGACCACGATCGCTCGACTCATCTTCGATTCGCCGAGCTCACGCTCGCGGAACTCGATCGGCACCTCGACGACGCGGCCGCCGCCGTCGAGGACCCGCAGGGTCATGTCGACTTGGAAGCAGTACCCCTTGGAGTCGATGCCGGTGAGGTCCATCGACTCGAGGGCCGCGCGCGTGTAAGCACGGAAGCCCGCGGTCACGTCCTTGAGACGAAGACCGAGCGCGAGGCGCGCGTACAGGTTGCCGCCTCGGCTCAGGATCTGTCGCGAGAGGGGCCAGTTGACGACGGAGCCACCCGGGACCCAGCGCGAGCCGATGGCGAGACTGGGTGCGGCCGGCCCACCCGCGCCGACCAGGGAGATCATCTCGGGCAGTTTCTCGGGCGGGTGCGAACCGTCGGCGTCCATCTCGATGACGACGCCGTAGCCCCGCGCGAGTGCCCACCCGAAGCCCGCCACGTAAGCCGAGCCGAGACCGAGCTTGCCCTGGCGGTGCGTCACGTGGATGCGGTCGTCGGCCACGGCCATCGTCTCGGCGAGGTCTCCCGTGCCGTCGGGACTGCCGTCGTCGACCACGAGCACGTGGATCTCAGGGGTCGCGGCGAAGAGCCGACCCAGGATGATCGGGAGGTTCTCGACCTCGTCGTAGGTGGGGAGGACGACGAGGGCGCCGGCGCCGGAGTGGTGACTCATTCTTGCCTTTCTGGTGACAACGCGTTCAGCCTAGACGGCACGGACGCCGTTCTCGGGACGACCGTGACGATGCGGCTACCGATCGAAGCCGTCGCCGTCGAGGTCGGAACAGGCGACGTCGACGCCCCACCCGGCGGGCGCCGAGGCGACGCGCACGACCCCCTCGGGGTCCGCCTCACAGGCCACCCTCGCCGTGGCCACCGAGGCGGCCCAGTCGGGTCCGGAGATGCGAGTGTACGAATACGGCGCGAACTGTCGGGTCAGAGCCACGACCAAGACCATCACCAGGAGCACCGCTCCCCCTCGGGAGACGAGGGACCTCGACGCCGCGAGTCGGTCGATGCCCAACGCGAGCAGTGCGATGAGGAACATCGACGGCACCAGGGCATAGCGGACGTAGCCCATGTCGCGGGTGAGACCCAAGCCATGACCCACGAAGTCGATCGTCACGGTCGGGTTCGCGTAGACATCCGTCACCCAGACCGCCAGGACGCCGTACCCGAGCACGGCGATCAGGAGGTTCCGGGAGCTTCGCCGCCGCACTAGCCCGGCACCCAGGGCGATGACGAACGGAGCCGTGGCGGCGAGGGCCACCGCTACCCCGTGCGGCCCGGTCAGGAGGTCGGCGGCGCGTCCCGGTGAGACCCAGGAACCCATCACGGGCTCCGCGACGAAGCCGATGGCCACGTTCACGACTTCGGGGAGTGGGGCGTCCCCGCGGACGCGTGGACTCGCCACGACCGAGGCGAGTTGGGCGACGCACGCCAGGACGAGGGCGACGGCTCCCGACCGGGTCACGCGCCGGACCAGCACGAGGAGCACCAACGGCAGGAAGATGACCGACTGCACCTCGCTCAGCACGACGACGACGATGACGATCACCTGGACGACGTGCCCGGTGGTCCGACGCGGCCTCCAGACGACGGCGAAGGGCAGCAGGTAGAGCAGGAACCAGTGCAGGTTGGCCGCGTTGCCCAGGGCTTCGAGGGCAGCCATCGGCGCCAGCACGGGCACGAGTGCGAGGGCGGCCCGCATGACCCTGCTCGTGACGAAGGACGCGCTGAAGAGGAAGACCAAGGCGGCAGCGAGACCGACGACGACCAGGCTCGCGACCGTCGTGCCGAGCGCGAACTGGTCCTCGTCGGTCGACACGGCCACGACGAGGTCCACGACGATCCGCGGCACGAGGTGGAGGTACCCGTCGTAGGGCAGGAGGAGCGTGGCGAAGGGCCCCCGGTCCAAGCGCTGGACGAGGAAGAGCCCGGCGTCCTCGGCCCATGCCGTCCGCCTGACGAGAGGCGTCAACCTGCTCCACCCGAGCGCCACGGTGACGACGACGAGGCACGCCGCGACGATCCGGTCGAGCCACGCCGAGCGCGACGAGACGTCTCGCCCCTCGTCACCGCCCCGAGCCGACCCAGGGGACGCGAGGAGGGACACCGTCATCAGTACAGCTCGCCTGGTGCCGAGGAGCCGGTCGCCGCCGCATCGGCGGCCTCCGCGTGGCGGAAGATCCAGAAGCGGTAGATGAAGTAGTTCCAGGTCGTGATGATGGCCGTCGAGCCGAACTTGCCGATCACGTAGCTGATGCCTGCCGACTCGACGCCGTGGATGATGAGCGTCGTCATGACCCAGTTGAAGGTGACGAGCACCCCGTACTTCCAGAGGCTGTGCCACGTGACCTTGTTCCGGCGGAACGTGAGGAATCGCTGGAGCGTGTAGCTGGCCGTCAACCCGGCGACGAGGGACACCGCTGTCGCGAGGGGAAGCGGTGCCCGGAACACGTCCCGGAGGACGATCAACGACCCCAGGTCGATGACGAACGCGGTGCCGCCCACCGCCCCGTAGAGCAGGACCGACATGACGTTCTGACGACTCAGGAGCGCCATGCGGGCACCTCGTCACCGGACTCGAGCCGCCCGTCCTCGGGCTCCCCCGGGGGAACGCCCGGGTCGAGGGAGACGGCTGGGGGGACGACGAGATACGCCGACAGGCTGACGACGACGACGACTGCGACGACCGACACGGCCCACGGCCCGACCCCCAGCAAGGGCGGGTGCCAGACGGGTGCCGAGAACATCTCCGCCCAGGACGTCCAGAGACCGACGCTGTAACGCTTCAACGCGGTCAGGGCGGATGCCGCTTGCACGAAGGCCGTCGCCGCGAGCAGGAAGAGGACGACGCGGCGGCCTTCGGACGCAGGGAGCCGATCGAAACGACCGCTGGCGGCCACGGCGGCCACGAGGACCAACACGACGACGGCCGGGAGGCTGTACCGCCCCTGCCAGATGTACCCGGACTCCGTGACGCTCGAGGCCTGGACGGCGGCGGGGATGACGACGGCCGAGGCCAAGGCCACCCAGACGGCGGCACCGGCGCGCGTTCGCCCACCGAAGAGCAGGGCGGAGACCACGAGCAGACCGAGCAGCCCGGAATAGACGAAGGCCACGTACCCGGGCGCCGGTGTGTCGAGCCACCCGAAGTTGCCTGCCGCCTGGGCGACGTAGTCGGTCGAGGTCTCGACCATGCGGACGAACCCCTGGGCCGTGGAAGTACCGGCTCCCGAGTAGACGCCCACGGCGTTCAGCGAGCCCGAGCGGAGGGTCCAGACGACCGCGAGGGCGGTCGAGACCGCCACGGCGACGACGCTTGCCAGGTACGGAGGAGTGAGGACACGACGCAGGAAGGCGGGGACGCCGACCCATACGGCGACGACGAGCACCGCCAGCCCGAGCCACACCGGGGACAACCCCCGCGCTTGCACCAAGAGGCCGCCCGACAGAGCCAACGAACCGGCGACGAGCCAGCGTCCCGGCCCGGCGGGAACCGGCGTCGTCGTGGCCAGCAGGAGCGTCGAGAAGAACGCGGCCGTCGTCGAGATCTCGAGTGCGTTCGGGTTCACCGAACCCATCAGGAAATAGGTCATCGGGGTGGAGACCGCGAAGACCGCCAGGACCGGCAGGGTCGGGCGGGGAAGGCGCGAGAGCGCCGTCACGGCAGACGCGAGGAAGAAGGCGCAGAGGGCCGCACTCACGAACCGCATGAGGAAGAGGGACCCCTTGCCCATTTCGAGCAACGACGGCCAACCGACCAGCACGTAGTACACGGGGTTGTACAACCCGGCGGACGTCGTGGAGTCGACCAGGTCACGGTCGCTGCCGAAAGGGGGCAAGCAGTCGGCTGTCGTACTGGGGTCGTACGCCATGCACATCACGTTGCCCGTGTCCGCGACGTTCTCGGGGACCTGCACGACCTTGTCCTGCGGTCGGGGGCCCGGCTCACCGATCAGCTGCCCACGCACGGTCGACGCGGCCTTGATGTAGTGCGCCGGCTCGTCGGGGCTGGCCCCGATCGGCGTCGTGACCGCCCACAGGGACGACAGCGCCAGGAACGCCAGGAACGAGACGACGAAGACGGCGACGGGACGGGTGCCGAGTCGTCCGGCGAGTCGCGCCAGACCTCGTTCAGGACCGTCGCCCTGTCGCGGCCGACGCACCGGAGGCGTGATGTTCATCTATCTCCCCAACAGACGGTGGTTCGGGCCTGCGGGACGTAGCCGCCGCTCGGACTCGACGGGGGCTTCGCCCCGGGCCTCGGGAATCCTATCGGACCCGTCGCCCATCCAGGCCGTACCGGCCACACCCCGCTGCGGTCGGCGCGCTGTTACGATCCTTGCCATGGATCATCTGGCGCAGACGCTCATCGTCATGCCCGCCTTCAACGAAGAGGTCGCCGTCGCCGGCGTCGTGACCGAGGTCTTCGAGAAGCTTCCCGGCGTCTCCGTCCTCGTCGTCAACGACGGTTCGAACGACGCGACGGTCGAGCGTGCCCGGTCCGCCGGGGCCACGGTCCTCGACCTGCCCTTCAACCTCGGCGTGGGCGGTGCCATGCGTGCAGGCTTCAAGTACGCGCTCGCGAACGGCTTCCGGTACGTGGTCCAGGTCGATTCCGACGGACAGCACGATCCCGCCGGCGTCCCCGCCCTCCTCGAGGCCCTCCAGACCGTCGACGTGTCCATCGGGGCCCGCTTCGCCGGCGAGGGCGACTACAAGGCGTCGGGCCCGCGACGCTGGGCCATGCTCGTCCTCGCGTCGACGGTCAGCCGCATCGCGCGCACCCGACTGACGGACACGACCTCGGGGTTCCGCGGGGCCGGGCCCCGCGCCGTCGCGATCTTCGCCCAGCACTACCCCGCCGAGTACCTCGGCGACACGGTCGAGTCCTTGGTGCTCGCGGCGAGGGCCGGGTGCACCATCACCCAGGTTCCCGTGTCGATGCGCGTCCGCGCAGGCGGGACGCCGTCCCACGATCCCGTCAAGGCGGCGGTGTACCTCGGCCGGGCCTGCCTCGCTCTCGTCATCGCCCTCTGGCGTCCCCCGCTCGCCCTCAGCTCGGAAGCAAGTCCGTCCGCATGAACGTCACCACCTACGTCTTCGGGATCGTCTCGGCGTTCCTCGTCCTCGTCGTCGTCTTCGACCTGCTCCGCCGCCGCCGGGTGCGCGAGCGTCACGCCCTCTGGTGGATCGTCGCCGGCGTCGTGGCCCTCGTGGTGGCAGTGTTCCCGGGCCTGCTCACGGGAACGGCGTCCCTCCTCGGCGTCACCGTGCCGACCAACCTCGGTTTCTTCCTGAGCACCATCGTCCTGTTCCTCGTCTCGGTCCAGCACAGCGCGGAGCTCACGGTGCTCGAAGAGAAGTCACGGACCCTCGCCGAGCACTCGGCATTGCAGGACGAACGCATCTCCCGCCTCGAGTCGTCGGCGTTCCAGCGCACGGACGACTCCCGGTGAGCCCCGCCCCCCGGGTCACCATCGTCACACTCGCCTACGGCGACGAACCCTGGCTCCACGAGTCGGTGTCGGCGACCCCCGCCTCGACGGGCGCCGACGTCGCCCTCGTCCTCGTGGACAACGGATGCACCTCCGATGCCGTCGCGTCGTTGCCTGACGACCCGCGCCTCCTGGTCGTCACACCGACCGAGAACCTCGGGTTCGCCGGCGGGGTCAACTACGGCGCGAGACACGCCCGAGGAGACTTCCTGGGCCTGGTCAACTCCGACGCCGTCGTCGCACCCGATGCGGTCGCCGCCCTCGTCCGTGTCGCCAGTCGGCCCGAGGTCGGCATCGCGAGCGGCAGCATCCGGCTGGGCGGCCGCGAGGACCGCATGAACTCGGCCGGAAACCCCGTGCACGTCGTCGGGCTGAGCTGGGCCGGCGGACTCGAGGAGCCTGCCGACCTCCACAGCGTCGAGGTCCCCGTCGCGTCGGCCTCGGGCGCGGGGCTCGTGCTGCGAACGTCGTTGTGGCAGAGCCTCGAGGGATTCGCCGACGAATACTTCGCCTATCACGAAGACGTCGACCTGAGCTGGCGGACCTGGCAGGCCGGGTTCGAGGTCGTCTTCGTCCCCGATGCCGTCGTCGTCCACCACTACGAGTTCAGCCGCAACTCCCTGAAGATGTACCTGCTCGAGAAGAACCGGCAGGTGTTCGTCCGCACCGCCTACGGTCGACGCCTCCGCATCGCGGCCTGGTTGCCCCTGGCCGCCTTCGACCTCGCCCTCGGGGTGGTGGCGCGTCGCCAGGGATGGGCGACCGAGCGTCGACGGGCGAAGGCATGGGTACGCGACAACGCCGCCTGGATCGCGGCCCGACGTCGCTTCGTCCAAGATGCCCGTCGGGTCTCCGACCATCGGCTCGTTCCCCTCTTGACCTCGCACCTCGACCAGCAGGTGTTCCCCTTGCCCGCCGGTGCTCGGCCGCTCCAGACGGCCATGCGGCTCTACTGGTTCGTGGCGAGACGCCTCGTCTGACCCTCAGGCGTCCGGGGCGGGACCTTCGTCCGAGACCGCGGGCGGTCCGGTGCGGTCGGTTTTCGTCGGGAAGAACGACAACGCGAGCACGGCGACGAGGTTGACGCTGGAGCCGACCAGGAATCCGACGCTGCCTGCCTGCACTCCCCACGTCGCGGCGGCCGCGAACATCGTCCCCACCCCGATCACGAATCCGACCACCGATGACAGGGCGACCTCGCGAGACCGTCCGCCGGCCAGGAGCAGAGCCGCCGGGATCAGGGCCACCGTGAAGACGAAGACCCCGAGCATGAGGAACCTCAGGGGCCCGACGGCGTCCTGCCCCTCGGCCGGGTAGAAGAGCGGCAGGAACCACGGCGCCGCTGCCGCCACCAGACCGAACACCAGAGCGCAGGCGAACGAGAAACCGACGAACAGCACCAGCGGACCGCGACGGCGGAGAGGTGCCCCGGGCTCGTGATGGGCGAATGCCGGGATGACGATCTGCGCCACGGCCTGACCGAGCATCGATGCCGGTGTCGCCAACGTGAACGCCGCGGCGAAGACACCCGCCCCGGTTCCGGGCGAGGCCAGCTGCGCCGCGACCATCGTGAGCTGCAGCAAGCCGTTGGTCGTGATCCCCGTCAGGACGTTCCACAGCCCGAACGAGAGCGCGACCCTGGCCTGACCGGCCTCGGGAGCGTCCGTGTGCTCTGAGCCCCTGGGCCAGCACGCCAGGGCGAAGACCGTGTAGCCCAGCGACAGAGGGACGAGGACGAAGAGCCCCCCACCCGTGACGCAGACGACCACGAGCAGGCCGAGCGAGAGGAATGCGGTGACACCGTCCCAGGCTGCTGCCTTGCCGACGCGGTGGTACCCGAGCTGTGATCCTCGGGCGTAGGTGTAGGCACCGTAGCCCATCACCAACCAGGCGGCCGACAGCGCGGTCGTCGGTGGGTTGCCGAGTGCGAGGGCGACGGGGACCGTCACCGCGCCGAGCACGAGTGACGAGCCCAACATGGTGAGGGCGAGCGTCCGACGGAGGAGGGCGTCGGACAGCCCGGCCCGCAGAGCGACGGCCAGGAACCGCGACGCCGTGTTGCCCGCCGGCGTGGGCCAGAAGAGAGCGGCGAAGATGGACAGGCTCAGAAGCGTGGAGGCGTGACCCAGCGCCTCGGTGCCGAAGGTGCGACCGATGAGGACGGTGTAGATCAACCGGGCGACGCCCTGCACCCCGATGCCGAGGATCGACACGAGGGCCGACGTGGCCACGCTGCGGCCGGACGCGGGGAGCGTCGCCGGGACCGTCTCAGGAGTGCTCATGTCGCACCAGCCTAGGGCGCGGTCGCGAGGCGGACGACGCACGGGTCGGTACGATCGTCGGGGCCGATCCGCATCCGGACGTCGGCCGGCGACGACTGGAGGACCATGACCGACCTGGACACGACGACCGTCCGTGACCGACCCGGGGCGAGGGCCGGAGTCGGTCGCCCCGGCCTCCGTTCGGCCGTGAAGCACTTCGTCTCGGCATTC
This sequence comes from Frigoribacterium sp. RIT-PI-h, assembly GCF_001297205.1. Taxonomy (NCBI): domain Bacteria; kingdom Bacillati; phylum Actinomycetota; class Actinomycetes; order Micrococcales; family Microbacteriaceae; genus Frigoribacterium; species Frigoribacterium sp. RIT-PI-h. Next base: position 30,256 of record NZ_LHOZ01000076.1, read on the forward strand.
GTCGTGCTCTGCGCCCTGGGCGGCTCGTGGGCCGTCGCCAGCCCGTTGATGGCCGTCCCGGACGAACCCGCACACACCATCCACGCCGTCGCGGTCGCGCACGGCCAGATCCTCGGCGAGCGGACGGCGGACGGGGGCTGGACCGAGGTCGACGTCCCTGCGTACGTCGCCGAGACCTACGACCTCCGGTGCTACGCCTTCAACGCGGCCGTCTCGGCCGAGTGCCAGACGGCCGTCAGCGACGACGACAGCGCGACGGAGGCCACGACGTCGGCTGGCTCGTACGACCCCCTCTACTACGCGATCGTGGGCCTGCCCTCCCTCGTCTTCGACGGAGAGATCGGTCTCTACGCGATGCGCGCCATGAGCGTCGGCCTGAGTGCGGCGCTCCTGTCCCTGGCGTTCGTCGCCCTCATGCAGCTCCGGGCACGATCGTTCGCCGTCGTCGGCCTCGTCACCGCCGTCACCCCCATGGTGCTGTTCCTCATGGGGGGCATCAATCCCAACGGCATGGAGATCACCGCCGCGGTGATGCTCTTCGCCTGGCTCACGCTCCTGCGTCAACGCATCGACGAGGGCGTCCCGCCTCACCGCGTGGCGTTCGTGGCCGTTGCGGCGGTCGCCGTGGCGAACACCAGGAGCATCGGTTTGCTCTGGTTGCTCGTCATCGTCGTCGCCACCATGATCGACAAAGAGCTCTGGCTCCGACTCGTCCGATCCGTCGCCTTCTGGATCGCCGCCGGTGCCATCGGTCTCGGTGTCGCGTTCAGCGTCCTGTGGACCATCTCGACGCAGAGCCTGAGCGTCACCGTGCCGAACCCCGGGGTCGGAACGAGCTTCCCCGTCGCGTTCAAGGAGATGATGTTCGTCACGTTCGAGAACGTGCAGGGCTATGTCGGCCTGCTCGGGTGGCTCGACACTCCGTTGCCTCCGACCACCGTCGGCATCTGGGGCGCGATCATGCTCGTCCTCGTCGTCGGCGGCCTGGTCGCAGGGCGACGGCGGGAACAGGTGGCGTTGGGCGTGCTCGCGCTGGCCTTCGTCCTGGTCCCGGCCGTCGTCCAGGGCTACGGCGCCAAGGACTACGGCTTCATCTGGCAGGCGCGATACGTGCTGGCACTCGTCGCCCCGTTGATCGTCGCCGGTGGCGTCGCCCTCGATTCGGCCTTCCCCCGGGCCTTCGCGAACCTCAGGGTCCGTGTGCTCGCGATCGTGGCACTCGTGACGATCTCCCTCATGCAGGTGCACGCCGTCCTGTTCAACCTCAAGCGGTACGTCGTGGGGCTGACCGACGGCTGGAGCAAGATGATCGTGGACCCCGAATGGCTGCCCCCGCTGGGTTGGGCGCCCTGGGTGATCGTCGTCGCCGCCACCTGCGCCGTGACCGTGGTGGCGGCCATGCGGGCCGCCCGACCGGCGGCCGAGGACGGCTCCTCGCCCACCGAGCGGCGACGTCCACCGATAGACGAAACCGCGGGTCTCCGCTAGACCCCTCGCGAAGAAGGCCCCCGCACCGTATGGTGCGGGGGCCTTCTTCACGGGCTGGCCACGAACGTCGATTCCTGGTCAGGAGTCCGACGTCACGGCACCGTCACCGTCGAGCACGACAGCGACGGGTTGTAGCCGCCAGCGGTGTCGAGGGCGTAGACACAGACCTTCTGCGGCCCGGACGCCGCCGGGACGACCGTCGAGAAGCCGTGAGCCGCGCCCGCCTCGGGGAACACCCGGGCGATGTCGCTCCTGGCCTGGTCTGCCGTGATGACGGTCGCGACCGACCCGAGGTACACGTGCACGGGGATCGACGTCTTGGGGCTGTCCGGGTCGAAAGTCCACCCGGCGACCTGAACTCCGCCGGCGACCCCTCGGACCACCTCGGCGCTTCCGACGGGAGCCGTGTTCGTGACCGTCACGGTCCGACACGTCATCAGGGTGTGCGACCCCGGACCGCGGTTGATCGCGTAGACGCAGACCTCGTGCGCTCCCGCCTTGGCCGGGATGCTCATGGCGAAACCGTGACCGGCGCCGTAGGCCGGGTAGATGCGACCGATGTCGGACCGGGCCTGATCGGCGGTGAAGGCCTGACCGACACCGTCTACGTAGACGTGGACCGGGATCGCGTCGGCGACGTCACCGTCGAGGGCCCAGCCCGAGAGGCTGATCGCCCCGGCGGACGTGGTGATCCCGTCGACCGCCCCGATGGGCTCGTGCGGAGGCACGGTCACGGTCGAGCAGGGGAAGGCCTTCGTGGCGCCCTTGGCACCCGCGTTGATGCCGTACACGCAGACCGTATGAACGCCCGGGCTCGCCGCGAAGACCTGCGCGAATCCGTGGTTCGGGCCTTGCTGGGGATAGACGCGCCCGATGTCCGACCGGGGCAGGTCGGCGGTGATGGCCTTGCCCACGCCGTCCACGTAGACATGGACCGATATCGGGTTCGGGGTGTCGAAGTCGAAGGCCCAGCCGGCCACCTGCACTCCGCCCGGAGCGGGCCGGACGGCTTCCACGGAGCCGACGGGCGAGGGGTCGAGGACGGTGACCGTCTTGCACCCCAGCATCGCGTTGTTGCCCGACTGGACCCCCAGGGCGTAGAGGCAGACCTGCCACGTGCCGGGAGCCGCGTCGACGGTCGCGGCGAAGCCGTGCGCCGCCCCGAGGGTCGGGTACTGGGCCGCGACGTCGGACCGCGCGAACGTCGTCGGAATGGCCGTGCTGGCCGGCCCGACGTAGACGTGGACGGGGATCGACGCCGAGCTCGCCCGGTCGAGAGCCCAACCGGCCACGGTCACCGTGCCGACGCCACCGCTGGCGTACTCGTATGACCCGATCGGTTGCGCCGGCGCGTTGGTCGAGCCGAACCAATTGTTGAAGTAGACCCAGAAGTTGCGGTTGCCGAAGGCGGAGCAGCCGTCGCCGCCGCCGTTGAGGTTCGAGAGCGCCGCGGCGTTGGGGGTGTACGGCGTGTAGTAGTAGAGGTTCGCCGTCGCCTGATTGCGGATGGTCACGGCTTTCGTGCCACAGGCCGCGTTGGGGTTGTACTGGACGTTCGCGGTGACACCCGGTCGGAACCAGGTGAAGTAGTTGCTCGTCCCGGCGGGGTTGGCGTAGCGCTTGAACTGCCAGGCAGCCTTGTACAGCTGGTTGTAGACACCGGCGAAGGACGGGTCACAGCCGCCGTTGGCGGTGTCGGGGCAGGCGAATCCCATCGCCCGGTCGAGCCTCGCGGCGGAGGGAGCACGGGCCGTCGCCCCCGAGATGAGGCTCTGCTCTTTCTGCAGCGTGACGAGCAGCACCTGGGGGTTGATGCCACAGGCCTGCGACACCTTGACGATGATGCGCGAGACCGGCTCGGCGGCCGCACCCTGGTAGGCGCCGCACATCGCGTCCCCACCCCGCGTCGTCGTCGTCAGCGTCTTGACGTTCAGGCAATTGCCGTTGCTGCAGCTGCCGATCATCGAGTTCAGGAAGTTCTGGACCTGCGCCTCGTTCATCGCGCCCGAGTTGAAGAAGACGGCGTCGGAGATGATGTTGCCCGGGTCGAAATCGGCCCCCGAGAGGGCCGACGAGCGGTCCGGCGTCGTCGCGAGGGACATGCCCGTCATGAGAGTGGCCGCGACGGCGGTCGCGAGCAGGAGTGTCAATATTCGTCGCACGATGGAGGTGCCTCCCTGTAGGCATCGCGATGTCGCACCGCCCAGGACACCACCAAGCGTCAGACCGGTCCGCGCGGCAGTGATCCGAGGCCGCTGCAACGACCATAACGTGAACTTGTCCCCCTGTCAGGGGCTGAAGGGGACGTCCACGCCCCCCAAGGGGGGCTGACCGACGAGCACCGGCCCTAGCGTCGCAGCAGTGACTCGACCCGGACGCGGTCTCGAGACCCGACCCCGTCCCGGCGTCGCGACCTCAGCGCACCGACCACCAGGCGTGGCGCCTCCGACCAGAGCCTAACCCAGTCGCGTGGCTCGAGTTGGCGCTGCCGCGGGGTGGACAGCAGGTCGGTGACGCACTTTCCGACGGTCCGTGCGACGACGCGGCTGACCATCGGCAGGCTGCCGTTGCGGACGACGACAGCCAACCTGTTCCGCATGCTCTGGTACCGCACGAGGGAACCACTGCTGCTCGAGCTGCCCGCGTGGACGTGGATGGTCGTCGCGTCCTCCGCGTGCACGATCTCGTGCCCCGCGAGACGGAGGCGCCAGGCGAGGTCGAGGTCCTCGTAATACATGAAGAGGGACTCGTCGAAGCCGCCGACCTCGTCGAGGGCACGCCGGCGGATGAAGGCCGCGCCCCCCGAGAACCCGAACGGCGGTTCGGAGTGGGCCGGAGGCCCGTCCGGAGGAGCCGGGACGAGCCAGTCACGATCGTGGCCGTTCCCGTCCGCGGTGAGCTCGACCCCCGTCCCGTTGATCAACGTGGTGCCGCCCCGCTCCGACCGGACCCATCGGGCTCCGGCGTTCCCCACCAGCACGTGCTCCGGGTCGTCGTCGGGTGCCGCGGGTCGGAACCCGCCTTGGAGCAGGACCGTCGCGGCCACGGCAGCCACCTCCGTCGGGCCTTCGAGGAGGCGCTCCGTTCCGATCTCGAGGAATCCCGGGCCGGCGACCGCATCGTTGTTGACCAGGACGATCACGTCGCCCGAGGCGACGTCGAGGCCGCGGGCGACCCCGCCGGCGAAGCCGAGGTTGCGGGGCACGGCCACGACGACGAGACCGGAGAACTCGGACTCCCACCCGGCTCGGGCACCCGGCGAGGCCTCGTTCTCGACGAGGACCACCTCGGTCGCAGGGCCCGCCTGCGCGAACAGGGACTCCAGGCACCTCCTGGTCAAGTCGGGTTGCCGCCAGTTGACCACGATGACGGTGCTCTCCATGCCGGTAGTCTGTCAGGGACCTGCGCAGGAGCGTGCTCGTTATAGTTGGGTCCGCCCGGATCAGGTTCGCACCCATCGTCATTCGTCGTCTTGGAGTCCCCGTCTTGCCAGTTTCCACGTCGAGCGTCGTCTCCGTCGTCATCGTCAACTTCCGAGGAACGGACGACACGCTCGAGTGCGTCGCCCGCCTGAACGACGTCGACTGGCCAGCGGCACAACTCGAGATCCTGATCGTCGAGAACGGTTCCGGTGACGACAGCACCGCCAGGCTGACGGCGACGCTGGGCGAGCAAGAGAACGTGACGATCATCGTCTCGGACGAGAACCTGGGGTTCACGGGTGGCAGCAACCTCGGGGCCCGACGGGCTCGCGGCGAGTACGTGGCGTTCCTCAACAACGACTCGAAGCCGGGCACGGGGTGGATTCGCGAAGCCCTCGCGCAGTTCAACGTCAGTCCCAAGGTCGCCGCCGTCGGCAGCAAGGTCCTCGACTGGGACGGCAAGGCCATCGACTTCGTCCAAGGCAGCCTCACCTGGTTCGGCATGGGCTATAAGGACCGGGTCACCGAGATCGACACGGGTGAGTTCGACACCCCCCGGGACCTCCTGTTCGGCACGGGCTCCGCCCTGTTCGTCCGCAAGTCCGTGTTCCTCGAGGTGGGTGGCTTCGACGAGCGGCTGTTCATGTTCTACGACGACGTCGACCTGGGTTGGCGTCTAAACATCCTCGGGTACCGGGTGCGCTTCGCGCCGGCGTCGGTCGTGTACCACAAGCATCACGGCTCCATGAAGAGCTTCGGCGAGTACCGCGAGATGTACCTCCTCGAGCGGAACGCCCTGATGCTCATGTTCAAGAACCTCGGTGACGAGAGCCTCTCCAAGTTCTTGCCCGGGGCACTGGCCCTCCTCGCCCGTCGAGCGGTGGCCAAGAGCGGCCTCGACTCGGAGTCCTTCGACATCAGACGTTTCGTCGGAGCCGCGGACGAGTTCGACCGGGACACCCCGGTTGCCAAGGACACGGTCGCCGGCCTCTTCGCCCTCGACCAGTTCGTCAAGGAGCTCCCGTCGCTCCAGGAGACCCGGGACGACCTCCAGGCACGGCGCACCAAGACGGACGCCGACGTGTTCCGGCTCTTCGGCGACATCCTGAAGCCGCTGTTCGGTGACCCCTATTACCTCGAGGGCTTCCGGAACATCGTCGACGCGTTCGAGATCGAGGAGCACACCCAGCGACGTCGGGTGCTCGTCATCACCGGAGACGCGATCGGCGCCAAGATGGCGGGGCCCGCCATGCGCGCCTGGAAGATCAGCGAGGCGCTCTCCGAGCACAACGACGTCCGTCTCCTGACCTGGAACGTGGCCAACCGGAGCTCGGACACGTTCGAGGTCGAGCGGGTACGGCTGCAGAACGAGCACGAGATGCGCCAGCACGAGAAGTGGGCCGACGTCATCGTGTTCCAGGGCCACGCGCTGCACCACTTCCAGACCCTCAAGCGGTCCACGAAGATCATGGTCGCTGACCTCTACGACCCCATGCACCTCGAACAGCTCGAGCAGGGCCGCGAATGGGGACTTGCGCAATGGAAGAACCAGGTCGCCTCGGCGACCGAGGTGCTCAACGAGCAGCTGCTGCGCGCCGACTTCTTCCTCTGCGCCTCCGAGCGCCAGCGCCTCTTCTGGCTGGGCCAGCTCGCCGGGCTCGGGCGCATCAACCCGGAGAACTACGCAGCCGACGAGAACCTCGAAAAACTCATCGCGATCGCGCCGTTCGGCATGGACAGCACTCCCCCGGTCCACGAGCGACGAGCCATCAGGGGGGTCGTGGACGGCATCGGCGAAGACGACAAAGTCGTGATCTGGGGCGGGGGGATCTACAACTGGTTCGACACCATGACCCTGGTCCGGGCGATCGCCCTGCTCGCCGAACGCAGGCCCGACGTCCGACTGTTCTTCCTCGGCGTCGCGCACCCGAACCCCGACGTACCCGAGATGGCGATCGTGGCGAAGACCCGCGAGCTCGCCGCCCGCCTCGGCGTCGCAGGCAAGAACGTGTTCTTCAACGAGCAGTGGGTCCAGCTCGAGGACCGCCAGAACTACCTCCTCGAAGCCGACGCCGGCGTCAGCACCCACTACGACCACATCGAGACCACGTTCTCGTTCCGCACTCGCATCCTCGACTACATGTGGGCTGGCCTCCCGATCGTCACGACGCGCGGCGACAGCTTCGGCGATCTCGTGGGCGCCGAGGGCATGGGCGTGTCCGTGGCCGAGCGAGACGTCGAGGCCCTGGCTGACGCCCTCGAGACCGTGCTGTACGACCCCGCCGCCATCGCCTCTTCGCGAGAGGCCGTCACCCGTGTGGCGCAGGACTTCACCTGGGAGAAAGCCCTCGCCCCTCTCGTCGAATTCTGCAAGGACCCGTGGGTCGCGCCCGACCGGAGCGATGACGCTCCCGACGGATCCGTCGGTCGCAAGGTCAGGGCCGCGTCGGCTCTCACCGCTGAGGAGAAGTTCCACCGGATCGCCAACAGCCGTCACGGCATCCGCCGGGACGTGGCCCTCGCCCGTCACTACGTCACCCACGGGGGCGGCATCGACGTGCTCCGCGACAAGGTGAAGAACCGTCTCGCCACCACACGGGCCAGCAAGTACGGCAAGTGAGGACCCTCGCCTCCGGGACGCCCCGGAGCCGTCGAGCCCGTGCGGGTTATAGTTCTCCAGTTTTCCGATCGAAGAGGTAACCCGCATGACCACAACGACACCCGGCACCACGACACCTTCCCAGCGGTTCGCCCGTCTCGCGGACGAGCCCATGGTCGTCGCCGGGCAGCCCTCCTCCGGGTTCTCGGGTGCGTTCGGCATCGTCCGTGAGATCTTCGCCCACCGGCAGCTGCTCGATCTGCTCATCCGACGCGACCTGAAGTCCCGCTACAAGGACAGCGCGCTCGGCTTCGTGTGGACTCTCATCCGGCCCATCACGCAACTGCTGATCTACTACGTGATCCTCGGCCAAGTCCTCGGCGCGGCCCGGAACATCCCCGGGTTCGCGGTCTATGTCTTCGCCGGCCTCACGATCTACGGACTGTTCTCCGAGATGATCGCGGGAAGCACGTCCTCGGTGGTCAGCAACGCCGGGCTCATCAAGAAGGTCTACGTCCCGCGAGAGATCTATCCGCTGGCGAGCATCGGGTCCGCGCTCTTCAACTTCGGCATCCAGCTCGTCGTGCTCCTCGCGGCGACCGCTGTCACGGGGTCCTTCCCCTGGCACGTCGAGCTGCTCTACTTCTTCCCCTCCGTCATCGTCATCCTGATCTACGGGACGGCCTTCGGGCTGCTGCTGGCAGCGGCGAACGTCTACCTCCGGGACATGCAGTACCTCGTCGAGGTGCTGCTCATGTTGGCCATGTGGGCCTCCCCCATCGTCTACGCCTGGACGATGGTGAGCGAGAAGCTCGAGGGCCGCTGGTCGTGGCTCCTGGGCCTCTACACGGACAATCCCATCACCCTCGCCGTGCTCGGTTTCCACCGGGCGTTCTGGACGGCCGGTGGTGACGAACACTATCCGGACGACCTCCTGCTGCGAATGGGTGTCGCGGCGGTGATCGGCCTGATCCTGGTCGTGCTCTTCCAGCGCGTGTTCGCGAAGCTCCAAGGCAACTTCGCGCAGGAGCTCTGACCCGAATGGACGACATCATCACGCACGACAGCCGGGGGACGAATTCCCTCATGCCTCCCACGTCCGCGCCGACCGTGGTCTCGGTCCAGGGGGTCTCGAAGAAATTCGTCATCCGCAAGGACAACTCCCTCAAAGAGCGTCTCGTGACCCTCGGACGTGCGGGACGTCGCCACAGCGAGGCCTTCTGGGCGCTCAAGGACGTCACCCTCGACATCCCCGCAGGTGTCACGATCGGCCTCCTCGGGCCCAACGGCTCGGGCAAGAGCACCTTGCTCAAGGCCATCGGCGGCATCATCGAACCGACGACGGGCACGATCACCCGTCGCGGACGTCTCGCGGCGCTGCTCGAGCTCGGGGCCGGGTTCCACCCCGACCTCACCGGTCGGGAGAACGTCTACCTCAATGCCGCGATCCTCGGACTCAGCCAGGCAGAGACCGAAGAACGCTTCGACGACATCCTGCAGTTCAGCGGGATCGGCGACTTCATCGACACCCAGGTCAAGTTCTATTCGTCGGGCATGTACGTGCGGCTGGCCTTCGCCGTCGCCGTCCACACCGACCCGGACGTCCTCCTCGTCGACGAGGTCCTTGCCGTCGGTGACGAGGCCTTCCAGCGCAAGTGCCTGGACAAGATCAGGGAGTTCCAGCAGCAGGGTCGCACGATCATCCTCGTGAGCCACTCCCTGGGGCAGGTGCAGGAGATGTGCGACATGGCCGTCGTCCTGTCGCAAGGCGAGGTCAAGTTCCAGGGCAGTGCCGCCGACGCGGTGAAGAACTTCCGGGACATCCTCGAGGGCCGTCGGGTCGCCGAGGCGGCCGAGGCGGAACCCGACGAGGATCCCTCGCCGGGTCGAGTCCTCGAAGCGGAGATCCATGCCGAGGGTCGTGCCCCGGGGGAGGAATTCCAGCCCGGTGACACCCTCGTGGTCACGATGACGTACTCGCATTCGACACTGCTCCCCGCGTGGCATTCGGGCCTGAAGATCGAGACCACCCTGGGCACGCAGGTCTACGGCACGGACAGCCGGATGCTCGGTCTGGTCCACGAGCCGCTGGACGGGACGGCGTCCGTCGAGTACCGACTCCGCGATGTCAGCTTCGGTGCCGGGCAGTTCTTCGTCCACGCGTTCTTCGCCGAACCGGACGGATCACACATCGCCATCCGTCGCCAGGCTGCACGGTTCGTCATGTCCGACGACGACCGAGGCAGCGGCGTGGTACGAGTCGATGCCGTGGCACGTGAAATGGACTGATCGACTCGTGGAACGCCCCAGAGTCCTCGTCGACGCCACGTCCCTCCCGCCTACGCGTGGAGGCGTTGCGCGTTACCTCGCGGGCCTGCTCGTCGGCCTCAGCGAGATCGAGGCACCGGTCCTCGTGGTGGTCAAGCCCGAGGACCTCGCGTGGCTGAGTGGACAAGCCCCCCGGCACGACTACGTCACCTCACCGCCCTGGTTGACCAGTCGACCGCTCCGACTCGTCTGGGAACAGTGGGGACTTCCGCGACTGGCGCGACGCCACGGCGTCGACGTCATCCACTCGCCTCATTACACCTTCGCTCTCGCTGCGGCTCGGCGGACCGTCGTCACCGTCCACGACGGAACCTTCTTCTCCGCCCCCGAGGACCACGGACGCGTCAAGGGCCTGTTCTTCCGCACGTGGATCGCGCTCGGGCGGAGGCTCGCCGCACGGTCCATCGCGCCGAGTGACGCGACGTCCCGAGAACTGGCTCAGTACGCTAGAGCGGCCCACGGCCCCGTAGACGTGGCCCATCACGGTGTCGACCCCGTAGTCTTCCGCCCTCCGTCGGACGAATCGGTCCGGGCCTTCGCCGCACGGCTAGGCCTCGACCCACGCGTGGGGTGGATCGCCTTCCTGGGGACCGTCGAGCCACGCAAGAACGTGGGCCCTCTCATCGCCGCCCATGAAGCCATGACGCAACGTGACGCGACGACGCCGCCACTCCTCGTGGCGGGAGGACTCGGATGGGACGTCGAGGCCTCCCGGCGCCTGGAGGAGGCCGGAGACGTCGTCGGTGGAACCCTCCGCTACCTGGGGTACCTCCCTCTCGACGACCTGTCCCCCTTCCTCGGTGGAGCATCCCTCGTCGTCTACCCGAGCAGCGCAGAAGGATTCGGTCTCCCCGTGCTCGAGGCCATGTCCACCGGAGCACTCGTCCTGACGACCGACCGCACGGCCCTTCCCGAGGTAGGAGGGGACGCGGTGATCTACGCCGAACCCGTAGAGGGTTCGTTGACGACCGCGATGACGGAAGCCCTGACCGACAGGGACGGCGGAGCGGCGCTCCGTGGACGAGCCGTAGGTCGTGCCAAACTCTTCACCTGGGCCGCCTGCGCCGTCGTCCACCATGCTGCCTACCGGGCAGTGAGCGACGGGGCTGCCTCGGGCGAAAACGGTCGAGAACGAGAATGAACCAGAACACTGACCCCACGGTCGCGATCGTGACCGTGAGCTACAACTCCGGTCGCTACCTGGCCGACTTCCTCGACTCGACGCTGGAAGCCTCGGAACACCCCGGAACGGTCATCGTGCTCGTGGCCGACAACTCGTCCGCCGACGAGAGCGAGGCGCGTGCCGAGACCGAGAAGCACGGCGCGATCTTCCTCCCGGTCGGGGGAAACCGCGGCTACGGGTCAGCGGTCAACCACGCAGCCCGTCACATGCCCGACAGCGTTCGCTGGCTCCTCATTTCGAACCCTGACGTCGTCTTGACTCCGGGTGTCGTCGACACACTGGTGCTGACCGCGGAACGAGACGCCGAGATAGGGGCCGTGGGCCCTGTCGTCCGGGAGGTCGACGGAGAGGTCTATCCGTCGGCGCGTCGCATCCCGTCGCTGCGGACCGGACTCGGTCACGCCCTCTTCGCCAACGTGTGGCCCGAGAACCCGTGGACACGCTCGTACCACCGCGACGGTGAGACCTCGGTCCGTCGGACCACCGGCTGGCTCTCGGGGGCCTGCCTCCTCGTCCGGCGTGAGGTCTTCGACGAGCTCGAAGGATTCGACGAATCCTTCTTCATGTACTTCGAGGACGTCGATCTGGGTTGGAGGCTCGGGCGCCTCGGGTACTCCAACGTCTTGGAACCCGCCGCCCAGGTCGTGCACGTCGGCGCACACTCGACGCAGTCCTCATCGTCGGCCATGCGTCGAGCGCATCACCGGAGCGCCTACCGGTTCCTGGCGAAGAAGTATCCGGGCGTCGTGCTGGCTCCGCTCAGGCTGGCCCTGCGGGTCGGCCTCGCCGTGCGCGCTCGCGTCGGCCCCGGTCGGTGACCTCCGAGAACCCGTCATCGGTCACACCAGGTCCCCCCGACGGGTCCTGGCCACCCCATCCCCCGAAGGAGCAACCATGATCCTCGCCGTCACCGCGATGGTCCGAGACGAGATCGATCTGATCGACGCCTGGGTCGGACACCATCGCGCGCAGGGTGTCGATGTCATCATCGTCACCGACAACGCGTCGGAAGACGGCACGAGGGAAGCCCTCCAGACTCACGCGGACGCGGGGCACCTCGTGCTCCTCCACGACCCCGTCCACCGGAAGCAGCAGGGCACAGTCGTCACACAGATGGCTCGGGATGCGGCCGTTCTGCACGGGGCGGACTGGGTCGTCAACGCCGACGCCGACGAGTTCCTCGTACCCGTCGACCGGACCCTCACTCTGAAGGACGTCTTCACCCGACTCGACCCGGCGATCCGATCGTTCACCGTGCCGGTCGTCAACTTGATCGGCCCCCTCGCCGAGTCGGGGGCCGGATTCGATCGGCTCGTGTGGCGAGACGATCGATCGTCCGAGGATCTTGCGGCCGCCGGGCTGCTGGCGCATCCCACCCACAATGCCGTCCACGTCGGATCTGCCGACGTCGTCGTCGCGCAGGGCAATCACATCGTCACGATCGAGAGCAAAGGATCTCCCCCACCGGGACTGGAGCTCGAGGTCCTGCACCTCCCCTGGCGGTCGTGGCGGCAGGTCGAGCGCAAGGTCGCCATGGCAGGAGCGGGATACCAGGCCAACCCGGATCTGAACCCCAGTCCGAACCACCACGGTATGCGGGACTTCCTCCGCCTGAAGGAAGGGACCCTGCTCCCTTACGCGGCAGCGAGACACCTCGACGCCGACGCGGCCGTTCGGTCAGGACTCGTCGAGGACACCTTCCTGCGGGACGAGCTGTACGGGCTCGGACTGAGTAGCGGCACCGAGGAGTCTCCCCTGGACGGTCGCCTCGCCACGGTCGCGTCCGACGCCGGCCGTGCCCTGGTGTCTCGCGATCGAGCCTTCGAACGACGAGACCGTGAGGCCGAGGCGGCGGAGCACGAGCTGAGGCGAGCCGTCGAGGCCCTCGAGGTCCGCCTCCGGCAGGTCGAAGGCGAGCTCTCTGCGCAGAAAGCCCGGCGCGTGGTCCGGCTCGTCGATGCCGTCAGCGAGAGGACGCGAGGAGGACGGAAGCGTTCCGACTGAAGGGCACGACCGCGCTAGCCCTCCCGCGGCAGGAACAGGTCGGCGTAGCGACCGGCCAGGGATATCGGTGACCGTTCCCGCGCCGCGGCCAGGGCGGACTCCCGGAGCGCTCCGTGCTCTCGGTGCACTCGCTCGACGGCATCGCGCAGAGAGTGCAGGTCGTCGCCGTCGTCGCCCTGCACGGCCCAGAGCGGGAGTTGCCACGTCGGTTCCAAGGGCCAGGTGGCGCGAAGAGACCCACCGATGAGCACGGGCACACCGTAGGAGGCGGCGAGCAGGGCCACTCCGCTGTTGAGGCCTCCGTCGTACGGGAGGACGAGGGCGTCGGCCCGACCGAACACGCTCGGCACCCGGGTCGGTTCGACGTACCCGGGTTCGAACCGCACCCCGTCGCATCGCTCGAGCTGTTCGCGCACGTCGTCCTCGGAGAGAGTCCCGCCGACACGTCCGACCACGTCGAGCTCGACGTCGAGGCCGGCTCGACGTGCCCGGTCGACGAGTCGCGCGAACTCGAGGATGCCCTTGTACGGTCGGACCTCGCCGAACGCCAGCAGGCGCACCGTCCCCACCGTCGCCGAACCCGCCCCTGCCCCGTCCGGTTCGACCGCATAGCTCGGATGCGGAATGCGGACGACTTTCTCGACGGGGAGGACGTACAGGGGCGCGACGATGTCGACCGTTCCGGGATTCATGACGTGAACGGCATCGACCGTCTCGGCGAGGAGACGGTGGAACGCCAGCTCCGGTGTCACGTGGTGGGACTCGTGCGACACGACGTTGTGGACGGTCCAGACGACGCGGACGCCCAGGGCCCTCAGTTCGCGCACGGTGTCCACGAAGCGCAGGACCCGCTGCATCGAGGCCACGACGTCCGGTACGACCTGCGTCACAGGCGTCGACCACCCCAGGTGCACGGTGTCGGGCAGCTCGCCTCCGAGCTGCGCGGTCAGTTCGCCGACGGAGAAGAAGGGCCCGACTCCGGACACGCGATCCCCCCGTCCGCGCAAGCCGAGGTAGACCATCTCGTGCCACGGATTGTCGGGGTAGTGAGGGAAGACGGCCAGGAGGCGACCGTCACCTCTCGTGCCCACCGGGGTCATCGGCGGAACAGCCGACGCCATGACCTCCGACGTCGGGTCAGCTCCGCATCCAACTCGGCTTCGAGCTCACGCACGCGGGCTTCGAGACGACCCACCCGCTCGGCGGCCGTCTCGACCTCGAGGGTCGCGCGGCCGAGGAGGTCAGCGAGGTCCATCGCCGGTCAGACGGCCAGGAGGTTCTGCAGGTAGACGCCGTAGCCGCTCTTCGCCAGCGGCGCCGCCAGGTCGGCGAGGTGCTCGTCGTCGATCCACCCGTTGCGCCAGGCGATCTCCTCGATGCAGCCGATCTTGTGCCCTTGACGGTCTTCGATGACCCGGACGTACTCGGACGCCTGCATCATCGACTCGAAGGTGCCCGTGTCGAGCCAGGCCGTGCCGCGATCGAGCACCTGGACCTGCAAGTCGCCGGCCTCGAGGTAGCGCTCGTTGACCGTCGAGATCTCGAGCTCACCACGGGGGCTGGGCTCGATCGTCTTGGCGATCTCGACGATGCGGTTGTCGTAGAAGTAGAGCCCCGGGACGGCGTAGTTGCTCTTGGGGACCGCCGGCTTCTCCTCGATGGAGACCGCCTTGAAGGCCTCGTCGAACTCGACCACGCCGTAGGCCTTGGGGTCGGAGACGTGGTACGCGAAGATGGTGGCACCCTCGACGTCGGCGTTCTTCTTCAGATTCGACCCGAGTCCCACACCGTGGAAGATGTTGTCGCCGAGGACCAGCGCGACCGAGTCGTCACCGATGAAGTCCTCGCCGATGATGAACGCCTGAGCGAGACCGTCGGGTGACGGCTGGACGGCGTAATCGATGGTCATGCCGAGGTGCGAGCCGTCGCCGAGCAGGGCACGGAACTGATCGTTGTACTCCGGCGTCGTGATGACCAAGACCTCGCGGATGCCCGCCATCATCAACGTCGACAGGGGGTAGTAGACCATCGGCTTGTCGTAGATCGGCATGAGCTGCTTCGAGATGCCCTTGGTGATCGGCCAGAGGCGCGTGCCGGAGCCCCCGGCGAGGATGATGCCCTTCACGTCAGACCGTCTTTCCGTCGAGGGACGCGTAGTACGCCCGCATGTCGTCCCACGTGGGCAGGAGACCTGCCGACGCGGCCTGGCTCAGGGAGGGTGCCTCGGTGTCCTTCGGCGAGAGGAGGGGCTCGCCCGCCTCGGCCGGGAAGACGAGACCGATCTCGCTGTCGAGGGGATCGATCCCGTGCTCTCGCTCGGCATTGAAGGTGTCGGTGACGAGGTAGCTCACCGTCGCGTCGTCGGTGAGCGCGACGAAAGCATGCCCCAGCCCCTCGGCGATGTAGATCGCCCGACGGTCCGTGTCGTCCAGGAGGACCGTGTCCCACTGACCGTAGGTCGGTGACCCGACGCGGATGTCGATGACGTAGTCGAGCACGGCCCCGTGCGTCGCCGTCACGTACTTGGCCTGCCCGAGGGGCACGTCGGCGAAGTGGATGCCCCGGACGACACCACGCTTGGAGACCGACGTGTTCGCCTGTCGCAGGTCGATGGGGTGTCCCACGACCTCGGCGAGTTTGTCGAAGCGGTACCACTCGAGGAACACCCCTCGGTCGTCACCGAACTGCTTCGGTGTGATCTCGTAGCTGTCTGGGATCTTCAGTTCGCGGATCTGCACCCGGGCACTCTACCGGCCTGCCCGGTTCCGCACGTCTCCGACCCGACACGGAGCACGCCGCGGGTCAGCAGAGGCGGGAGGCGCCCTCCGCTACCATGGATCGACCGCCTGCGATCGACCCAAGGGACCACTGTGAAAATCCTCGTCACCGGCGGAGCCGGCTTCATCGGCTCCAACTTCGTCCGCCGCACGCTCGAAGACGCCTACCCGGGCCTCGAAGGGGCCGAGGTCGTCGTCCTCGACGCGCTCACCTACTCGGGCAACGAGGCCAACCTGGTGAGCGTCGCCGACTCCCCCCGCTACACCTTCGTCAAGGGCGACATCCGTGACGGCGCCCTGCTCGACACGCTCTTCCCCGAGGTCGACGCCGTCGTCCACTTCGCGGCGGAATCACACGTCGACCGCTCGGTCCGCGACGCCTCGATCTTCGTCGAGACCAACGTGCTCGGCACCCAGCAGCTGCTCGACGCCGCCCTGCGCAACGACCTGAAGCGCTTCGTCCACGTCTCAACCGACGAGGTCTACGGCTCCATCGCCGAGGGCTCGTGGGCCGAGGACCGCCCGCTCGAGCCGAACTCGCCCTACTCCGCCTCGAAGGCCGGCAGCGACCTGCTCGCCCGCAGCTACCACCGCACGCACGGGCTGAACGTCTCGATCACGCGCTGCAGCAACAACTACGGTCCGTACCACTTCCCCGAGAAGGTCATCCCGCTCTTCGTCACGAACCTGATCGACGACGTGCACGTCCCTCTCTACGGCGAAGGCAACAACATCCGTGACTGGCTGCACGTCGACGACCACACCCGCGGCATCGCGATGGTGCTCGTCAGCGGCCGCGCGGGCGAGATCTACAACATCGGCGGCGGCACCGAGCTCACCAACAAAGAGCTCACCGAGATGCTGCTCGAGGCCACCGGCAAGGACTGGTCCTACGTCGACCGTGTCCAGGACCGTCTGGGCCACGACCTGCGGTACTCCGTCGACATCTCCAAGATCCGCGACGAGCTCGGCTACGAGCCCCAGGTCCCCTTCGAGAAGGGCCTCGCCGACGTCGTCCAGTGGTACCGCGACAACCGCGAGTGGTGGCAGCCCCTCAAAGAGCGCGCCACCCTCTGATGGTCGCCGCCCAGAACTCCAAGTACCTCGTCACCGGGGCCCGGGGCATGCTCGGCACCGATCTCCTCGAAGCACTGTTCGGGCGTGACGTCACGGTGCTCGGCCGTGCCGACCTCGACGTGACCGACCGGGACGCCGTCTTCGCCGCCGTCCAGGGGCACGACGTCGTCGTCAACGCCGCCGCGTACACCGCCGTCGACGCGGCCGAGACCGACGAAGAGGCCGCGCTGGCCGTGAACGGCACCGCAGCCGGCCTCCTCGCCGAGGCCACCGCCTCCGTCGGGGCGAAGCTCGTCCAGGTCTCGACCGACTACGTCTTCGACGGCGACGCCACCGAGCCCTACGCCGAGGACGCCACCATCGCGCCGGTGAGCGCCTACGGCCGCACCAAGGCCGAGGGAGAGAAGCTCGCCCTCGCGGCCAACCCCGAGGGCACCTACGTCGTGCGCACGGCGTGGTTGTACGGCGCCCACGGGGGCAACTTCGCCAAGACCATGGTCAAGCTCGCGGCCTCACACGACACGGTCAAGGTCGTCGACGACCAACTGGGGCAGCCGACCTGGACGGCCGACCTCGCGGCGCAGATCGTCGCGTTGCTCGACTCCGACGCCCCTGCCGGCGTGTACCACGGCACCAACTCGGGCAGCGCGAGCTGGTTCGAGTTCGCCCAGGCCGTCTTCGACGAGGCCGGGCTAGATCCTGCCCGGGTGCTCCCGACGGACAGCTCGGCCTTCGTCCGCCCTGCACCGCGACCGAGCTACAGCGTCCTCGGCCACGACGCCTGGGCACGAGCCGGACTGACGTCGATGCGTCCGTGGAGAGAAGCGCTGGCCGAAGCCGCGAACAGGGGAGTGTTGCAGACCGATGACCACGCTGCGAGTAGTCGTTGACCAGATCCTGGCTCCCATCCCCGGGGGCATCGGGCGCTACACCGAAGAACTGACCCGCGCCCTCGTCGAGACCGCTCCCCGTGGTTGCGAGGTCGAGGGGGTCGTGGCGGCCCATCCGCAGACCGACTACGACCGGTTGACCGATCTGCTGCCCGGCCTGTCCCACGTCGCCAAGTCACCGCTCGGTCGCCGCGAATTGGCGTTGGCCTGGCAGGGCGGCGTCGTCGGCCTCCCCGGGCGCGGCATGGTCCACGCGACCAGCCTGTTCGCCCCCCTCTACCGACACGACCGTGCGCTCGACCCGGGGACACAGACGGTCGTCACCATCCACGACACCGTCCCGTGGACCCACCCCGAGACCCTCACCCCGCGCGGCGTCCGCTGGCACAAGGCCATGACCAAGCGCGCTTTCAAGCACGCCGACGGGGTCGTCGTGCCGACCCACAGCGTGGCCCGCGAACTCGCCGAACTCTTCCCCTTCGGCGACCGCCTCCGCGTCATCGGTGGGGCGGTGAGTCCCAAGCTCGCCGTCCCTGCGGACGCCGACGAGGTCGCCGACACCCTCGACCTGCCCGAGCGCTACGCACTGAGCGTCGGCACGCTCGAACCACGCAAGGGCATCGAGCCGCTCATCCAGGCTCTCGCCCACCCCGACGCCCCCACCTGCCGTTGCTGATCGTCGGACCCGAGGGGTGGGGAGACGTCAAGGTGGCCGACCTCGTGGCCGCCGCCGGCCTACCCGCCGACAAGGTCCGCACCATGGGCTTCGTGTCGGACGAACAGCTGGCGGTGCTGCTGCAGCGGGCTTCGGTCTTCGTATTCCCCAGTCTCGCCGAGGGTTTCGGGCTGCCGGTCGTCGAGGCCTTCAGCCTGGGTACGCCCACGATCGTCTCGGACGCCCCCGCCCTGCTCGAGGTCGCGGCCGACGCGGCCGTCAGCGTGGCCCGGGAAGACGCCGCCGGCTATCCCGAGCGCCTCGCGCAGGCCATGTTCCAGGTCGTCTCCGACGTCGAACTCTCGACTCGTCTCGGCATCGCCGGGATCGACCGTGCACGAGCCTTCAGTTGGCGGGACTCGGCCGACAAGGTGTGGCAGCTCCACGCCGCCCTCTGAGCCACCGTGCGGCCCCAGGGGCGACGTGAGCGCCCCGCGGAGCCGCACCGCGCCTCCTCGTCCCGTCGGCGTGCGCCGTCAGGCGACGGACCTCGCGAGACGGGCTCAGACGGCCCGTCAGGGTGCGGGAGCCGAGGTCGTGGCCTGGGCCACCGCGGCCCGCATCGCGTCGTAGTCGGGGTAGACGTTGTCGTAGGTCGGCGGGACGAGCTCGAGGCTGGTGATCTGCTGCGACTTGGCTTTGGCGGCCAGGTCGACGAAGGCCGCGAGGGCCCCTTGCGGGATGTCGGTGTCGACGGTCTGCACCCCCGCCGATGCGACGGCCTGGAACTTCGACAGCACCGTCGCCGGCTGGAACTGCGAGAGCAGCGCCTGCTGCACCTCGCGCTGACGAGACATGCGGTCGTAGTCGCTGGTGCCGTGCCGCGCTCGCGCGTACCAGAGCGCGTGATAACCGTCGAGCTTCTGCTCGCCGGGTTCGATCCAACCGTCGACGTTGATCGGCTGGCCGTTGCGATCGACTCCCCCGTTGATCGGGATGCGCTGCTGCACGTCCACCTGGATGCCACCGAGGGCGTCGATGAGGTCGACGAAGCCCTGCATGTCGATCAGGGCGTAGTACTGCACCGTGAGGCCGGTGATTCCCTCGACCGCATCACGCATCGCCTCGACACCGGGGTTGCTGCCCTTCGACTCGGCGTCGGGGTACAGATCGGGGTGCTCTTCCCCGTAGGTGTAGAGGAAGCTCACGAGGCAGTCGTCGCCGCAGTCGTAGCCGTCGGGGTAGTCGCCGTAGAGCGGCGACCCCGCGACGAAGGGTGCGTCGTACAGGTTGCGGGGAATGCCCACGATGGTGGTCGCACCGGTCTCGGCGTCGATGCTGGCGACCGAGATGCTGTCGGGGCGCAGACCGGTGCGGTCGGCCCCGGCGTCGCCGCCGAGCAACATGATGTTGTAGCGCCCGTCGACAGGAGGCGCGGCGTCGGCCCTCGAGGTGAACAAGCTGTTGAGCAGACCGTGCTGCACCCCCGCGAGGTAGGCCCCGCAGGCGGCGGGTCCGACGGTCACCACCATCAACAGCACCATCGCTCCGGCGAGGAGGCCCCGGGCCGAAGGGGCCGTCCGGACGATGCGGGCCAACCGGAGCGTGTCGACGGTCAGCCCCACCCACAGCACCGCGTAGTACGCGAGGAAGACCTGGACGACGGTCAGGGCGACGACGTTGGTCGCGATCTCGATCAAGGGTGAGCGGAAGGCGAACGCCAGGACGACGACGACGACCGCGACCGCCCAGAAGACGAGGGTGGAGGCGAGCCCCCACCGGCCGAGGCGGCGACTGCCCGCGAGCACCTGCGCCGACCCGGGCACGACCACGTTCAGCAGGACGAGCACCCACGCCCGCTTCGTCATGAACGGCTCGGAGGTGACGTCCGGATGCCGGACGGGCAGGGAGGTGCTCACAGCGATCGACGCAGGTCGGCGTTCTTCTGCTCGACCAGCTCGGCCAGGGACTCGGCGTGGCGGGCCAGCCGCTCCGCGGCCACCGGGGCGCGCGAGCCGAGGAGGCGGGCCGCGGGCCGACCGGCGGTCACCGCGCCGCCGATCGAGACCGTCGCCACGGGGATGCCGGCCGGCATCTGCACGATCGAGAGCAGCGAGTCCAGGCCGTCGAGCTTGGCCAGGGCCACGGGCACACCGACCACGGGGAGGGTCGTGACCGACGCGATCATGCCGGGCAGGTGCGCGGCTCCCCCGGCCCCGGCGATGATGACGGACAGTCCGCGGCCGGCGGCATCGCGACCGAAGGCGATCATCTTGTCGGGAGTGCGGTGGGCCGAGACGACGTCGACCTCGTGCGGGATGCCCAGCTCGGACAGGACGGTCGAGGCCCCCTGCATGGTGGGCCAGTCACTGTCGGAGCCCATGACGATGGCGACCTTCGCGGGTACGGCGGGGTCGTTCGGGCGCACGTCGGTGCTCTTCGGGTCGGACACGGACTAGAGGATAGCCGTCAGTCGGTGAAGAACTCGACAGCGGCGCGCGCCCGGAAGACGGCCTCGTCGAGGTCGTCGCCGACCACGGTGACGTGACCGACCTTGCGCTCGGGCCGGGGGGCCTTGCCGTAGTCGTGCACCTTGGCCGCCGGCTGGTCGACCATGAGGGCGGGCAGACGGTCGGCCATCGACCCCGTCGCCGGCCCGCCGAGCACGTTCAGCATGACGCTCCAGGGACGGTGGCAGTCCGTGTCGCCGAGGGGCAGGTCGAGCACCGCCCGGAGGTGCTGTTCGAACTGGCTCGTGGTCGATCCGTCGATCGTCCAGTGCCCGGTGTTGTGCGGCCGCATGGCGAGTTCGTTGATCAACAGGCGGTCGTCGGTCGTCTCGAAGAGCTCGACGGCCAGGACCCCGGTGACGTCGAGCCGTCCGGCGACCGTCCGCGCGATCTCGTCCGCCACGTCGGCCAGGCGACCGGCGCTCGAGGGCGCCGGGGCGAAGACCTCGGAGCACACTCCGTCGCGTTGGACGGTCTCGACGAGGGGCCACGGGACGATGTCACCGCTCGGCCGACGGGCCACGAGCTGCGACAGCTCGCGCCGGAACTCGACGAGCTCCTCGACCAGGAGCGCGCCTCCGTTGCCGTCCTCGGCCAATGCGCCGAACCAGTCGTCGGCGTCGTGGGCCGCCGAGACCACGCGAACGCCCTTGCCGTCGTAGCCACCCCGCGCGGTCTTGACGACCGCCCGGCCACCGTGGTCGGCGAGGAACGCCTCGAGCTCGGTGGCGTCGTGGACGGCCGCCCAGTCGGGAACGGGCAGTCCGAGCTCGGAGAGCCGCTGACGCATCACGATCTTGTCTTGCGCGACGGCCAGCGCGGACGGCCCGGGGTGCACGCGCACGCCCGCGTCGACGAGAGCGGCGAGGACGTGTTGGGGAACGTGCTCGTGGTCGAAGGTGATCACGTCGACCGTGCGGGCGAAGTCGAGGACGACGTCGACGTCGTGGTAGTCGCCCACCCGGGTCGCGGCCAACCGGGCCGAACTGCCCTCGGCCTCGGCGAGGACGCTGATCTCGATGCCGAGGTGGACGGCGGGCGGGATCATCATGCGGGCCCGCTGGCCTCCGCCGATGACGCCGACCCGGAGAGCCGTCATCGGACGACCGTCCCGCTCAGCTGAGGTGAGTCCGGAGTGCCACCGACCGTGCACCGGTAGGTGACGTTGGCGACCCCCACGTCGCCGCCTGAGTAGAGCCCGGCGACGTCGATGGTGCGCCCCCCGGAGCCCTGGACGAGGATCTGCGACGAGCGGTCGTTCCAGGTGTAATCCGCGCCCTGCGACCTCGTGGCCTCGTTCCGGCAGGCGTCGTAGGCGCGGGCGTCGGTCCAGCCGTCCGCCTGGTCGGTCGGCACGGGGACGGGTGTCTCGACGGTGTCGACCGGGTCGTCGGCGGGCACCGTGGGGGCAGCCGTCTCGGCCCCCGTGTCGGGCGCCGAGGGTGACGCGGTCGCCGTCGGGCTGAAGCTCGACATCGTCGGCGTCGGGTCGTCGTCGTCGCTCGTGCACGCGGCGAGGGTGAGGGCCAGGGCCCCGGCGGTCAGCACGGCGATGAGAGCCCGGTTCGTCATGCGGTCATCGTATCGGTGGCACCGGGTCGGGCGGCGTCGACCTGCCGGAGGAGGAGCGGCTGTGGCACGAGAGGCCGGGCCTCGCGCTCCGGCGTCCCGCTAGGGCCGCCCGAGCCCCCGGAACTCGAACCCGGCCTCGCGCCACTCGGCGGGGTCGAACACGTTGCGGGCGTCGACGATGCGACGACTCGAGACCAGCGCGGCGACCTCGGCCGGTCGGAGCGCCTTGAACTGCTTCCATTCGGTGAGGACCAAGACGAGCTCGGCGCCGCGGAGCGCGCTGGGGACGTCGTCGACGTAGCCGAGGTCGGGAGCCAGTCGGGCGGCCGTCTCGTTGGCCTCGGGGTCGTGGACGACCACGTCGGCGCCCGCGGCGTGGAGTCGGCGGGCGACGTCGAGTGCCGGCGAATCGCGGACGTCGTCGCTGTCGGGCTTGAACGCCACACCCAGCACGGCGATGCGCGCCCCCCGCACCTCGTCGAGCATCTCGCCCACGAGGTCGACGACGCGGTCGCGGCGACGGAGGTTCACGGCGTCGACGTCGGCGAGGAAGTCGAGGGACTCGAGCCCCAACTCGCGTGAGCGGGCCCGGAACGCCCGGATGTCCTTCGGCAGGCATCCGCCGCCGAAGCCCAGGCCGGCGTTGAGGAGCCGCCGGCCGATGCGGGCGTCGTGCCCGATGGCGTCCGCGAGCTGCGTCACGTCGGCTCCGGTGGCCTCGGCGATCTCGGCCATCGCGTTGATGAACGAGATCTTCGTCGCGAGGAACGCGTTGGCCGAGACCTTCACGAGCTCGGCCGTCGCGTACCCGGTCACGAGACGGGGGGTGCCCGTGGCGAGTGCCGTCGCGTAGACCTCGTCGAGCACGGCCGTCGCGCGCTCACCGGCGTCGCCGGAGGGCACGCCGTAGACGAAGCGGTCGGGAGCGACGGTGTCGGCCACGGCGAAACCCTCGCGGAGGAACTCGGGGTTCCAGGCCAGTTCGGCCCCCGAGGAGGCGCGGACCAGGTCGGCGAGGCGGCTCGCGGTGCCCACGGGAACGGTGGACTTGCCGACGACGAGGTCGCCGTCGGCGAGGTGGGGCAGCAGCCCCTGGACGGCGGCGTCGACGTACGTCAGGTCGGCCGCGTCGCTGCCCGCCGTCTGGGGGGTGCCGACGGCGACGAAGTGGACCTGCGAACCCGCGGCGTCCGCCGGGTCGGTCGAGAACCGCAGTCGCCCCGAGTCGAGAGCGCGGCGGAGGGCCTCGGGCAGGCCGGGCTCGAAGAAGGGCGCGTGGCCCGACGAGAGCATGTCGATCTTGCGGGGGTCGACGTCGATGCCGACGACCTCGTGCCCGAGGTCGGCCATGCACGCGGCGTGCACGGCTCCGAGGTACCCACAACCGATGACGGAGATTCGCATGACCACACCCTATGGCGTGCCCGGGGCGGTCAGACGACCGGCCCGTGACCCCAGGCCGTCGTCTCGTCGTTCCCGACGGACTGCTCGTGCTGGCGACGCTGGGCGACGCTGTTGAGGTTCGACTCCATGAGATCGTGCAGGGTCGACTGGACGAGATCGGCCGACGGGACGTCCCAGAGGACGAGCGGACGGTCGAGACCGGTGTTGATCAGGACGTCTCCGCTGCGGAACGCGCTCTGCACCGAGTTCTTGCGCACCGTGAGGTCGTACCCGCGGCTGTGCAGCAACTCCTGGCGAGTGCGCACGAAGAGCCCCTTGCGCACGACGAGGCGTCGCGAGGTGATGACGTAGCGCTTGCCGAGCCAGATCAGCACGGGGACCAACCAGAGCAGCACGATCAGGGCGAGGGCCGCACCCAGCACGACGTAGTTCTGCCACTCGACGTCGAATCGACCGCCGAAGTAGCCGGTCGCGGCGCAGATGCCGACGAGCGCGAGCGAGGGCCAGAACAGCACCCGGGCGTGGGGACGCAGCCGCGCGACGACGTACTCGGTCGGTTGCGGTCCGTCGGTGCTCACAGGCTCATTCATACCGCAGATGCGTGACGTCACCCGAAGCGACGGCCGTCAGCTCGCCGGTCGAGGCGGAACGGACGACCAAGCGGCCCGACTCGTCGACGTCCACCGCCTCGCCGACCAGGGCCGCGCCTCCGGGGAGTTCGACGCGGACCGAGCGTCCCAGGGTCGCGCAGTCCGCTCGGACCACCGCCAGGGCACCGCTCGCGACCGCGTCGCCGCGGGCTGCGGTGAGGTCGCCGACGAGCCGTGCCAGGCCCGAGACCCACGACGACGTGACGGCGTCCGCGAGCTCGAGGGCCGTGCCCCGTGCACCGTGCAGACCGAGCGACGTCGAGGTCGGAGTGGGCAGGTCGTCGGCGGGCACCGTGAGGTTGACCCCGGCACCCACGACCACGGCGCTCGCATGGGGTCGCAGCTCGGCGAGCAGGCCGCAGACCTTGTCACCGTCGACCTGCACGTCGTTGGGCCACTTCAGCGAGACGTCGCCGCTCTCGACCACGCCCCGGACGGAGGCGCGCATCGCCACCCCGGCGAGGAGCGGCACCCAGCCGAGCGAGTCGACCGGCAGGTCGCCCCGGTGCAGCAGGACGCTCACCGCGAGGGAGCGACCGGGCGCGGTCTGCCAGCGTCGGTCGAGCCGGCCCCGCCCCGCGGACTGGTCGAGGGTCAGCCAGGTCGCCAGGTGCGGCTCGTCGACGGCTGCCAGCAGGTCGGCGTTGGTCGACCCGGTGGATTCGAGCACCACGAGACGGGGGCTGACGGACGCGCTGAGGGGGAAGGCCATCGTGCCAGCCTACGGAACTGCAGTTGACGACTCCTACGACGTCCGGGCGGGTCCACGCGTGGAAACCTCCAACGGATGGCCACGGGTCGGTCAGTAGAGTGAGGCGCGTGACTCCTGACTCCGCGCCCCACACCGACGCCGCGCCCGACCTGCACACCACCGCGGGCAAGCTCGCCGACCTCAAGGCCCGCTATCACGAGGCCGTGACGGCCAGCGGCGAGGCCGCGATCGCCAAGCAGCACGCCAAGGGAAAGAAGACGGCCCGGGAGCGCATCGACGAGCTGCTCGACCCGGGCTCGTTCGTCGAGCTCGACGAGTTCGTCCGGCACCGCACGCACGCCTTCGGCATGGAGGCCAAGCGACCCTACGGCGACGCGGTCGTCACGGGCACGGGCACGATCCACGGCCGCCAGGTCGCGGTCTACTCGCAGGACTTCACCATCTTCGGCGGCTCGCTCGGCGAGGTCGCGGGCGAGAAGATCATCAAGGTCATGCAGCTGGCCCTCAAGACCGGGGTGCCCATCATCGGCATCCTCGACTCGGGCGGGGCACGGATCCAGGAAGGTGTCGTCGCCCTCGGCAAGTACGGCGAGATCTTCCGGCTGAACACGGCCGCCTCGGGCGTCATCCCCCAGATCTCGCTGATCATGGGCCCCGCGGCCGGAGGCGCGGTGTACTCCCCCGCGCTGACCGACTTCGTGATCATGGTCGACAAGACGAGCCACATGTTCGTCACCGGGCCGGACGTCATCAAGACCGTGACGGGCGAGGACGTCGGCTTCGAGGAACTCGGCGGAGCCCTGACCCACAACAAGGTCTCGGGCGTCTCGCACTACCTCGCGAGCGACGAGGACGATGCCCTCGACTACGCCCGGGCCCTGCTGTCGTACCTGCCCGACAACAACCTGGCCGACCCGCACGTCTTCGACGTGCCCGTCGAACTCGAGACCACCGACCACGACCGCCAGTTGAACACCCTGATCCCGGACAGCCCGAACCAGCCCTACGACGTGATGACGGTCATCGAGCACGTCGTCGACGACGGCGAGTTCCTCGAGGTCCAGCCGCTCTTCGCGCCCAACATCGTCGTGGGCTTCGGCCGGGTCGAAGGCCGCCCGGTGGGCGTCATCGCCAACCAGCCGTCCGCCATGGCCGGCACCCTCAACATCGAGGCCGGTGAGAAGGCCAGCCGTTTCGTGCGCTTCTGCGACGCGTTCAACATCCCGATCCTCACCCTCGTCGACGTGCCCGGATACCTGCCCGGCACCGACCAGGAGTGGACCGGTGTGATCCGCCGCGGCGCCAAACTGCTCTACGCCTACGCCGAGGCCACGGTCCCGCTCGTGACGGTGATCACCCGCAAGGCCTACGGCGGCGCCTACATCGTCATGGGGTCGAAGCAGTTGGGAGCGGACATCAACCTTGCCTGGCCGACCGCCGAGATCGCCGTCATGGGCGGGCAGGGTGCCGTCAACATCCTCTACCGCAACGAGATCAAGGCGGCGGCCGAGGCCGGCGAGGACGTCGCGGCCGTGCGCACACGGCTCGCGAACGAGTACACCTACAACGTCGCGAGTCCCTTCCTCGCCGCCGAGCGGGGCGAACTCGACGGTGTGGTCGAACCGGCGGCGACCCGGGTCGCGGTCATCAAGGCGCTCCGTGCCCTCAAGACCAAGCGGGCGAGCTTGCCCCCGAAGAAGCACGGGAACATCCCCCTGTGAGCGGGCGTCACGCAGCCGCGTCCCCCGACGCGACGGAGCCCTCCCCCGACGCGGACGAGCAGTCGACGGCGCCCCTGCTCAGGGTCGTCTCCGGAGACCCGACGCCCGACGAACTGGCGGCGGTGACGGCGCTGCTCGCGGCCGTCCAGGTCGGCCGGGCCGAGTCGGACGCGACGACGTCCTCCCGGCCCACGACGTCGGCCTGGACCCGTTCGGCCCGCGCACCCCGTCCGACCATCGCGGCCGGCGACGGCCGGTGGCGGGGTTTCGAGGGCTGACGCCCCGGGAACGGGGTGGACCTGGTCATCCTCCCCCACCTGTCCCCCTAAATGACTACTGCACACGCGGCCCCGACCGGCCATGCTTGCTGATGTTGGGTGTCTCCCTCGGAGCCACACCACCGAGCAGGGGCCGACCAGGGTGAACGGGCTCCTGCCGGGGGGAGTCAGGGCGGCATTCGGGTTGCCGCCCTGGCTCAGGGTCTCGGAAGGGCCGGACGATCGTCCGGCCCTTCCTCATGTCGTGGGGCCCGTCGCACCGGGGGCCGTCCGACGATCAGGGGGCCGAGCGAGGGATCTGCAGCCACAGCTGGACTTCGTCGCCGTCGTCGTCCTCGTCCGCGTCGGCCGAGACCCCCCGGCCGAGCGCGCTCGACGACAGGTCTGCCGAGCCGAGTCCGACGACCGTGACCGCGTCCTCTCCCCCGCCCTGGACGGTCCGGACGATGATGCGATCGGCGAGCGAGTCGCGCAGGGCCCCGGCGAGCACGGCATGGACCCGTCGCAGATCCGTCGGTCCGAGGTCGTCGATGCCTCCCTCGTCGAGGAGACTGACGACGGCTCCGCGACGGCGCGCCGCCATGACCTCGTGACGGACGTCGTCGTCGAGGAGGCGCCGCCCCCGGATCTCGTCCCGGATCGCTCCCTCGAGGTTGAGGCACTCCTGCCGCTCGGCCGCGGTCAGGTCGCCGTGTCGGCGGACGATGGTCTGGAGCATCGGCCGTGCCGTCCGACCCGTCTGCAGCAACCGGTACTGACGCTCGTTCACGTGGGCTTCCTGTGCGGCCTGCCAGTCCGCCGCCTCGTGCTCGGCGAGGATGAACTCGCGCGTCTCGCGCCCCGCCCGGGTGAGCGTGCTCGACATCGCGTGGCTGAAGGCGACCCAGACCCCGCTGCCGACGATGCCGAGGTCGGCGATCTGTTCGACGCCGGCCCACAGCACGCCGTGTACCGCCATGAAGCCGGCGCCGAGCCAGGCGAACCCCTGTCGACGCCTCGTGGACACGATCACCATGAGCGTGCCCACGGCGGCCACGTACCAGGTGGCGTAGCCGTTCTTGACCGAGCTGTCGAGCTCGGAGGTCACGACGAGCGGCAGGACGATGCTCACGGCGAGGCAGAACGAGGCCATCCACACGGGCATGATGACGTGCTTGCTGGGCCACAGCACGGCCACGGTCGCGGCGGCGTACAACGCCATGCACGCGACGACGGGCAGCGGATCGCTGAACCGGTCCAGCGACGCCGCGGCCAGGACCAGGTGGTACGCCGAGAAGACCGCGGCCAGCGACACGATCAGCCACCGCGGCACGGAGACCCTCACGCGGCGCCCCCCGAGGTGCCGGCCTCGTCGGCGGGGTCGGGCGAACGGTCGGGGGTCCGGCCTCCGTCGAGGAGCGCGTCGACGGGCCACCGCAGGCGCACGAGGGTTCCGTGCCCCGGTGCCGAGTCGATGGTCGCGAGCCCGCCGGCGTTGTGTAGCCTCTCGTGGATCGACACGCGGACCCCGAGACGCTCCGTCGGCACCGTCGTCGGTTCGAAACCCTTGCCCGTGTCGCCGACCTCGACGGTCGTCAGACCCGTCGGGTCACGGGTGACGCGCACCCAGCGCCTCACACCGGGCCCGTCGCCGGCGTGCTGCGAACTGTTGACGAGGGCCTGCACGGCAGCCGAGTAGAGCGCCTCGGCGGCGGTGGACGGGATGCCGTCGCCCTCGATCGGGCCCCGGCGCAGCTCGACCGCGACACCCAGGTCGGCCACGGCGGCCTCGATGCGGTCCACCATTCCGGCGATCGTGGTGTCGGACTCGTCGAACGGCGTGGTGCTCGCCGCGGCGGAGAGGTGGGACATGGCGTTCCGGGCCATGTTGGTCGACAACTCGCGCTCGTCGGGCGACCACGCCCTGGCCGCCTGGATGAAGGTCGTGAGGACGCTGTCGTGGACGATGGCGTCGACCTGCACCCGCTCGAGCTCGGTGGCGTGCTCGCGGATCGCCTCGGAGTACCGCGCGACGGCGGTCGCCTGGGCCTGGTCGACGTTCGCGGCCGCCTGGCGCAGGATCACCACGAGGATCAGGACGGCGCCGCCGAGCAGGATGGCGTAGACGGAGTCGAGGGTCGCCCGTTGCGGGGAGACCGCCCCGCCCGACGGCGTCAGGCGGATGAAGCCGTAGACGGCCGGAGCGACGAAGAGGTAGCCGGTGGCGATCCAGGTCGAGAACGCCGAGGCGGCCGAGGCCGTCGCGACGGTGCACAGGTACCAGAGCCACGGCACGCTCGACTGGACCTCGCTGGGGTCGTCGACGGCGAGGGGCCACGTGACGAGGGCGATCAGGTAGGCGATGGCGACGAAGGCCTCGACCGTCGTGACGCCGCGTTGCACGAGGCTCGCCACGACCAACGCGGAGAACCCGCCGAACATCGCCAGGCCGATGACCCAGGCCCAGGCGAGTTGCATGCTGTCGACCTGACCGATCATGCCGGGCAGGGCTTGCAGGCCGAAGACGAGTCCCGCCGCGGCGATGATCCGCCCCAGCACCTTGTCGAGCAGGGCGCGGCTGATCGGGTTGCGCGGGGGCCGGAGCGCTCCGAGCGGGATCGGTGCGCTCAGCCGACCCTCACCGGCCATCGCCGCCGTCTGCGTCGAGCCCCGGCAGGATGCCGTCCTCGACGGCGCGACGGAGCAGGTCGACCTTGGTGGGTGCCGGTCGGCCGACCTCGACGTACTTGACGCGGATGCGGTCGAGGTACTCGCGGGCCGTCGAGTAGCCGATGCCGAGCTGCTGTGCGGCCAGCTTGAGCGGCAGGCCCGAGGCGTAGAGGTGCAGGATCTCGCGCTCGCGACGGCCGAGCTGGGCCTTGGCGAAGTCGCGGTCGGCATCGATCGCGCTCGCCCATTCGAGGTTGTTCAGCACGTCACCCCGGGCCACCGTCGCGACGGCGGCCATGACGGTCTTCGTGGCGGAGGACTTCGGGATGACCCCGGCCGCCCCCGCGGCGAGCGCCTCACGCACCGAGGCGACCCGGTCGGCGATGCTGTGCACGAGGACGGCCGACCCCGTGGCCTGGACGCGCTTGACGTTGTCCGTGACCGTCGAGCCGTCGCCGAGCGACAGGTCGAGGACGACGACGTCGACCTCGCGACCGGCGAGGTTCTCGACGAACTCCTGGACACCGGCCGCGGTGAGGATCACCTCGAAGCCCTCGTTCTGACAGGCGGCCTGGATGCCGAGCCGCACCGACTCGTGGTCGTCGACGACGGCGACCCGGACGGGCGCGGTCTGGCGGGGGGCGGTGGGGGTCTCGGTCGTGAGGTCTGACACGGTGATCCTTCGGTCGGCGTGTGCCCTGGTCCCTGAACCCCGGGCGTGCACGGGGTACATCGTAACGGGATCGCGGCTCAGGCAGGCAGCAGACGCACCACCGTCTCGACGTGGTGCGTGTTCGGGAAGAGGTCGTACGCCTGCAGGGCGTCGAGTGCGTAGCCGCGCTCGGCGAAGAGGGCGACGTCGCGGGCGAGGGCGACCGGGTCGCACGCGACGTAGACGACCTGGGCGGGGCGCAGGGCCGCGATCTCGGACACCACGTCGCGTCCCGCGCCCGAGCGGGGCGGGTCGAGCACGACCGTCGCGGCGGCGAGGCGCTCGCGCTCGGCGTCGCTCGCCTGCGACGCGGTCTGCCGCAACCAGCGCTCCACGCGTCCGGTCACGGCCGACGCTCCGATCCACTCGGCCAGGTTCTCGGAGGCGTGCTCGGTGGCCCGCTCGTCGCTCTCGACGCTCGTGATGCGCGTCCCCGCGCCGAACCGGTCGCCCACGGCGGCGGCGAGCAGTCCGACCCCGCCGTACAGGTCGAGGTTGGCACCCTTCGGATCGAAGCGCTCGGGGTCGATCATGGTCTGCACGGCGGCGGTGAGCGTGGCGGCGGCCTCGCGGTGGACCTGCCAGAACCCACCGTCGTCGGGGCGGAACTCGCGGGCCCCGACGATCTCGGTGATGGTCGAACGGGCCTGACGCCCGATGATGAGACGCGCGCCCCCCACGCTCGGGGCGACGACGTCGACGTGTTCCTCACCGGGGAAGGCGTCGCCCAGCGGCGCCACCTCGGCGACCTCCGGGGACGCGAGCGGCAGGTCGGGCACGTGCACGACCCGGTGCGAACGCGCGGCGTACTGGCCGGGACGCCCCTCGGCGTCGAGGTGCAGGCGCAGGCGCGTGCGCCACCCGGTGCCGCCGCGCTCGTCGTCGCCCGGGAGGGCCTCGACCGTGACCCGGCCGTCGGCGTCGGCGACCCCGCCCATCCGGGTGAGCGCGTCGACCACCACGCGCCGCTTCAGCTCGCGCTGGTGGGCGAGCTCGATGTGCCCGAACTCGGCACCGCCGGCCCGGTCGGCCGGATCGACCTCGAGGGCGGCCGCGCCCCACACGTGCGGTCGGCGGTGCTCGCTCGCCTCGAGGACGCTCACCGTGTCGGCACGCCAGAAGGCCTTCTTGCGGTCGTCGGCGATGCGCGCCACGACCTTCTCGCCGGGCAGGGTGTCGGTCACGAAGACCACCCGCCCGTCGAGTCGGGCCACCGAGATGCCCCCGTGTGCGATGCCCGTCACGTCCAGTTCGACCTCGCGGCCCAGCATGTCTCCCATGCGTCGAGTCTGACAGGCTGGGCGGCATGACCGTCCCGCTCTACCTGGCCAGCACCTCCCCCGCCCGTCTCGCGCTGTTGCGCGCCGCCGGGATCGAGCCGGTGCTGATCAGCCCCGGCGTCGACGAGGAGGCCGCGGTAGCGACCGAGTCCGCACGCCTCGGCCGCGACCTCACGGCGGCCGAGACGGTGCAGCACCTCGCCCGGCTCAAGGCCGAGGCCGTGCTCGACACCGTGGTCGACGGCCGCCCCCTCGACGGGCTGGTGCTCGGGGGCGACAGCGCCTTCGAGTTCGACGGCGAGGTGCACGGCAAACCGCACGAACCCGCGCTGGCGCTCGACCGGTGGCGCCGGATGGCCGAGATCGGCCACGGCACCCTCTGGTCGGGCCACTGGCTGGTCGACCACCGCGGCGGCGCTCCGCGAGTCACCGCCGACACCCCGTCAGGAGGCGCGGGCCGGGTCGCGAGCGCGTCCCTCACCTTCGCGGACGACCTCGACCCGCGCGAGCTCTCGGCCTACGTCGAGACGGGCGAGCCGCTCGAGGTCGCGGGTGCCTTCACGATCGACGGCCGTGCGTCCGCGTTCATCACGCACATCGAGGGCACCCCGAGTGCCGTCGTGGGTCTCTCGGTGCCCGTGCTGCGGTCGCTCGTCCGGGGCTTCGGCGTGCCGTGGCACGAACTGTGGACCTCGCCGACCGCCGGGTCCTTGTAGGTTCCAGCTCGCGCCTCCTGGTCCTTTTTGTGCACGTCAGCCAAAGGCAGGCGCTGAGCGCGCAATAGGGTGGGGAACTATGCCGCGTATCAGCAAGGTCCTCATCGCCAACCGTGGAGAGATCGCCGTCCGCGTGATCCGGGCCGCGCGTGACGCCGGAATCGGCTCGGTGGCGGTCTACGCCGACCAGGACCGCGACGCCCAGCACGCCCGCCTCGCCGACGAGGCCTACGCCCTGGGCGGAACCACGAGCGCCGAGACCTACCTCGTCATCGACAAGATCCTCTCGGTCGCCCGCCGCTCGGGCGCCGACGCCGTGCACCCCGGCTACGGCTTCCTCGCCGAGAACGCCGACTTCGCGCGGGCCGTCCAGGCCGCGGGTCTGATCTGGATCGGCCCGTCGCCCGAGGCCATCGAGCAGCTCGGCGACAAGGTCTCCGCTCGCCACATCGCCGAGCGCGTGGGGGCCCCGCTCGCCCCCGGCACCCTGAACCCCGTCTCGGGCGCCGACGAGGTCCTCGAGTTCGTCGACCAGCACGGCCTGCCCGGCGCCATCAAGGCGGCCTTCGGCGGCGGTGGACGCGGCCTCAAGGTGGCCCGCGCCCGCGACGCGGTCCCCGAGCTGTTCGACTCGGCCACCCGCGAGGCCGTCGCCGCCTTCGGACGCGGCGAGTGCTTCGTCGAGAAGTACCTCGACCAGCCGCGCCACGTCGAGACCCAGTGCCTGGCCGACGCGCACGGCACCGTCGTCGTCGTGTCGACCCGCGACTGCTCGTTGCAGCGCCGCCACCAGAAGCTCGTCGAAGAGGCCCCCGCGCCGTTCCTCACCGACGAGCAGACCGCCAAGCTGTACGAGTCCTCGAAGGCGATCCTGCGCGAGGTCGGCTACGTCGGCGCCGGCACCTGCGAGTTCCTGATCGGCAAGGACGGCACCGTCTCGTTCCTCGAGGTCAACACGCGCCTGCAGGTCGAGCACCCCGTGTCCGAAGAGGTCACCGGCATCGACCTCGTCCGCGAGCAGTTCCGCCTCGCCGAGGGCGGCGTGCTCGACTACGACGACCCCGAGGCCCGCGGCCACTCGTTCGAGTTCCGGATCAACGGCGAGGACGCCGGTCGCGGGTTCATGCCGGCCCCCGGCCCGATCCACGTCTTCAAGGCCCCGGGAGGCCCCGGCGTGCGCGTCGACAGCGGCGTCCAGGCGGGCGACGAGATCAGCGGCTCGTTCGACTCGCTCCTCGCCAAGCTGATCGTCACCGGCTCGTCGCGCGAGGACGCCCTCGAGCGCTCGCGTCGCGCCCTGGCCGAGTTCGAGGTCGCCGGCCTGCCGACGGTGCTGCCGTTCCACCGCGCGATCGTCGACGACCCCGCGTTCGCGCCCGCCGACGGCGCACCGTTCTCGATCTACACCCGCTGGATCGAGACCGAGTTCGACAACACCATCCCCGCGTGGAGCGGCGAGGCCGAGGCCCCGCGCCCGGCCGACGCACGCGACACCGTCGTGGTCGAGGTGGGCGGGAAGCGACTCGAGGTCTCGCTGCCGGCCGGTCTCGGGTCGCGCACCGCGCCTCCTGCGGTCGCCCCCAAGCGCCGAGGTGCGCCCCGGTCGTCGGTCGTGACCGCGACCGGTGCCGAGGTCAAGGCGCCGATGCAGGCCACCGTCGTGAAGCTCGCCGTCGAGGCCGGTCAGCAGGTCGTCAAGGGCGACCTGGTGCTCGTGCTCGAGGCGATGAAGATGGAACAGCCCGTCGCCGCCCACCGTGACGGCACCGTCTCGGGCATCGCGGCCGTCGTCGGCGAGACCGTCTCGTCGGGCCACGTCCTGCTCAGCATCGACTGAGCCCGCGCCGGGCCCCGTGGCGACCGGGGACGCGGGTCGGCAGACCCTAGAGTGGACGCCATGTCTGAGACCACCACGCACCCGCTCGACGACCGCGCCGCCGACCCCTTCGAGGTCGCCCGCACCGCCGCCGCCGAGATCGCCGACAAGACCGGCGTCGCCCGACACGACATCGCCCTGACGCTGGGCAGCGGTTGGGCCAAGGCCGCCGACCTGATCGGCGAGACCGTGGCCGAGGTCCCGGCGACCGAGATCACC
Source organism: Frigoribacterium sp. RIT-PI-h (assembly GCF_001297205.1). Classification (NCBI taxonomy): domain Bacteria; kingdom Bacillati; phylum Actinomycetota; class Actinomycetes; order Micrococcales; family Microbacteriaceae; genus Frigoribacterium; species Frigoribacterium sp. RIT-PI-h. Next base: position 64,978 of record NZ_LHOZ01000076.1, read on the forward strand.
GGGTTCGCCGCGTCGGCCGTCGTCGGCCACACGAGTTCGATCCGCAGCATCGCCCTGCCCTCGGGCAAGCACGCCCTCGTCATGGGTGCCCGCACGCACTACTACGAGGGCCACGGCGTGCGTCGGGTCGTGCACGGCGTGCGCACGGCCGCCGCCACGGGCGCGACGACGATGATCCTGACGAACGGTGCCGGCGGCATCAGGGAGACGTGGAAGCCCGGCACCCCCGTGCTGATCAGCGACCACATCAACCTCACGGCGGACTCGCCCCTCGAGGGCGCGACGTTCATCGACCTGACCGACCTGTATTCCTCGCGACTGCGCGACGTCGCGCGTGGCATCGACCCCGACCTCGACGAGGGCGTCTACACGCAGTTCCGCGGCCCGCACTACGAGACGCCGGCCGAGGTGCAGATGGCGAAGGCGATCGGCGGCCACATCGTCGGCATGTCGACGGCCCTCGAGGCCATCGCCGCCCGCCAGTCCGGCATGGAGGTGCTCGGCATGTCGCTGATCACGAACCTCGCCGCGGGCATCCAGAAGACCCCCCTCAGCCACGCCGAGGTGCTCGAGGCCGGGCGCGACGCCGAGGCCAAGATCAGCGACCTGCTCGCCCGCATCGTGGCGGCCCTGTGAGCGGCGACGTGCCGACGCCCGGCAGCGACGGCCCCCGGGTCTCGCCCGACCTCGACGGTCTGATCGCGACGGCCACGGCCTGGCGCGACCAGGACCCCGACGACGAGACGCGCGACGAGCTCGACCGCCTGCTCGCCCGTGCCGGGTCCGACGACTCCGACGCCGTCCTCGACCTCGCCGACCGGTTCGCCGGTCGCCTGGAGTTCGGCACCGCCGGCCTGCGCGGCGCCCTGGGCTCGGGCTCGAACCGCATGAACCGCGTCCTCGTGGCTCAGGCCGCGGCGGGCTTCGCGGCGTTCCTCCTCGGCCGCGAGTCGCACCCCTCGATCGTCATCGGCTACGACGGGCGCAAGAACTCCGGCGTCTTCGCCCGCGACACCGCCGAGATCATGGCGGCGGCCGGCGTCTCCGCGACGATCCTGCCGCGCGCCCTGCCGACGCCGGTGCTGGCCTTCGCGGTGCGCCACCTCGACGTCAGCGCGGGCGTCATGGTCACCGCCAGCCACAACCCGGCGCAGGACAACGGCTACAAGGTCTACCTCGGGGGCGTCGACGCCGGATCGCAGATCGTCTCGCCGGTCGACGGCGAGATCGCGGCCGAGATCGAGAAGGCTGCGCAGGCGCCCGTCACCCGGCTGGCCCGTTCCGACGACTACCGCGAGGCCGGCGACGACCTCGTCATGGAGTACGTCCGACGCACCGCCGCCGTGGCCGGGACGGCGGCGACCGGTCGTCAGCCGCGCGTCGTCTACACCGCGATGCACGGCGTCGGGTGGGAGGTCGCGCGACGCGTGTTCGCCACCGCGGGCTTCGCCGAGCCGATCCCCGTCAGTGAACAGAGCGCCCCCGACCCGGCGTTCCCGACCGTGGCCTTCCCCAACCCCGAAGAGCCCGGCGCCATGGATCTGTCGTTCGCCACGGCCGACCGTGTCGAGGCCGACCTGGTCATCGCCAACGACCCCGACGCCGACCGGCTCGCGGTCGCCATCCCCGTCGACGGCGGCTGGCGTCGACTGAGCGGCAACGAGGTCGGTTCACTGCTCGGCTGGCGCGCCGCCGAGCACGCGCGTCGGGACGACCGCGACGGCACCCTGGCCGCGAGCATCGTCTCCTCCCCCGCCCTGCGCGAGGTCGCCCGGGTGCACGGGCTCGACTACGTCGACACCCTCACCGGTTTCAAGTGGGTCTCCCGCGTCGGAGGCCTGCTCTACGGCTACGAAGAAGCACTCGGCTACCTCGTCGACCCCGACGTCGTCCGCGACAAGGACGGCATCTCGGCCGCGGTCGACCTGCTCGCCCTCGCGACCGAGTTGCACACCGCCGGGTCGAGCCTGGCCGAGCACCTCGTCGCCTTCGACGAACGGTTCGGCGCCTACGCCTCGTCGCAGATCTCGATCCGGGTCGACGACCTCGCCACCATCACGGCACTCACCGACGGTCTGCGCCGGCGCCCCCCGGCGACGATCGGCTCGCACCGCGTCGACCGCGTCGACGACTTCCGCGACGGATTCGGTGCCTTCCCCGCAGGTGACATCCTGCGCTACTGGCTGACCGACGGCTCGCGCGTCATCGTCCGCCCGAGCGGCACCGAGCCGAAGCTCAAGGTCTACACCGACGCGTCGAGCCCCGGGGGCGCCGCCGGCGCCCGCGAGCAGCGGCCGAGGCGGCCGTGGCCGACCTCGACGCGGGCATGCGGGCCCTGCTGGCCTGACGGTCGGGGCGGTGACCGCCCGGACGACGGACGAGACCCCGGAGGCGCGACCTGCGCCTCCGGGGTCTCTGACGTCCGTGCCGTGGCGGCTCGCCCCGGTGCGCCCGCCGGGCTCAGCCGAGCGACTTCTGCAGCTTCTCGGTCAGCTCGGCCTGGTCGAAGTGGTTCTGGATGACGATGACGTCGGCGAACGTGGAGCCGATGGCCTCGACGAACTCGGCCGACGTGAGGATCACTTGCGCGTCGTCGCCGACCGAGGCGATCGAGCCGATGTCGGCCGCGACGACGTCGGCCTCGATGTCGAGCTTGGCCAGGACGCGTTCGGCGTTGGCCTTGAGGATTCCGCTGCTGCCGATGCCGGCGCCGCAGATGGTGACGATCTTCATGGGGCTGTCTCGATCCGTCGTGGGAGGGTCAGGCGGGGACGCCCATCAGCCGACGCACCTCGTCGACCGAGGTGGCGGCCGCGAGGGCGGGGATGACGGAGGCTTCGTTGAAGACGTTCGCGAGGTCGGCGATCGATTCGAGGTGGCCCCCGACCGTGACGATCGCGAGGCCGAGGACCACGCTGACGGGGTCGTTGTGCGGGTGCCCGAACGGGACGGGCTCGGCCAGGGTCACGACCGCCAGCCCGTCACGGACCACGTCGTCGCCCGGACGGGCATGGGCCAGCACGAGGCCGGGCGCGATGACCACGTAGGGGCCGTGCTCGTCGATCATGCGGACCATCTCGTCGCCGTAGCCCTCGCGGGCGGCACCGGAGTCGACCAGCGCGTGCCCCGCGACACGGACGGCCTCACGCCAGTCGGCGACCTCGGCACCGATGACGACCGCCTCGTCGGGCAGCGGGGGGAGCGCCATGCTCAGACCCCCTCGAAGCCGGCGGTGATGCGGTCGGCCAGTGCTTCACGGTCTTCGAGCGGGAGGAAGCACGACGCGGCGGCGTTGAGCTGGAACGTCTCGTGGTCGTCGAGGTCGTAGTCGAAGGCCTGGCTGAGGAGGGCAAGCTCTTTGCAGAGGCTCGTGTCGCTCATCAGGCGGTTGTCGGTGTTGACCGTCACGCTGTAGCCGAGCTGGTAGAGCAGGTCGAAGGGATGGTCGTCGAGGTCCGTGCCCCAGGCGGCGACGGCACCGGTCTGCAGGTTGGACTGCGGTGACAGCTCGAGCGGGATCTCGCGGTCGCGCACCCAGGAGGCGATCGGCCCGATCTCGACCGTCGAGGTCGACCCCTTGCTCGCGACGACGCGGATGTCCTCGGCGATGCGGACTCCGTGGCCGAGCCGGAGGGCCCGCCCGTCGATCAACGCGCCGCGGATGCTGTCGAGACCGTCGGCCTCGCCCGCGTGCACCGTGACGGGCATGAACTCTCGTGCCAGCAGGTCGAAGGCGACCTTGTGGTCGGCGGCCGGGTACCCGGCCTCGGGCCCGGCGATGTCGAAGGCCAGCACGCCGTTCTCGCGATGGCGGACCGCGAGCTGGGCGATCTCGAGCGACCGCTCGCCCTGGCGCAGCGCACTGAGGATCTGGCCGACCGAGATCTCGTACCCGTCGGCGGCCAACGACCGTACGGCCGACGCGAAGCCCGTCTGCACGGCCTCGACCGCCTGGTCGAGGGTGAGCCCCTGCCGCTGGTGCTGCTCGGGGGCCCAGCGCACCTCGGCGTGGACGACGCCGTCGGCGGCCAGGTCGAGGACGAACTCGTGGGCGACGCGGGTCAACTGCTCGGCGGTCTGCATGACCGCGACCGTGAGCTCGAAGGTCGCGAGGTAGTCGACGAGGGTGCCGGAGTCGGCGTTCTCGACGAACCAGCGGCGCAGCGCCTCGGGGTCGGACGCAGGGAGGTCGATGCCGGCCTCGACCGCCAGGTCGACGACGGTCTCGGGCCGGAGGCCCCCGTCGAGGTGGTCGTGCAGCGACACCTTCGGAAGGGCCGCGAGCCGCGGGCCCCCGTTCGGAAGCCGGTAGTCCTTGTCGGGAGCGCTCATGCCCTCAATCTACTAGCGGTCCGGCCGACGACTCTGGACGCGCGCCACGAGAGAGGTGCGCGCGCCTCGAGAAGCGGCACCGCGCCTCCTGGACGAAGGCGCGGTGCCGGCGGGACGTGCGTCGGACGAGGCCGGTCAGCCGATCCGCTCGGCGACGATGGTGCGCGCGGCCGGAGCCTCGTCGCCGATCGTCCACGCCCCGTCGACGGCGTCGATGGCACGCTCGAAGCGCCCGGGCTCGTCCGTGTGCAGCGTGAACAGGGGCTGGCCCTCGGTGACCCGGTCGCCCGGCTTCGCGTGCAGCTCGATGCCCGCGGCCGCCTGCACCGGGTCCTGCTTGCGGGCACGACCGGCGCCGAGACGCCAGGCACCGATGCCGAACGGCAACGCGTGCTGCTCGGTCAGATAGCCGGTGCGCTCGGCGGTGACGACGTGCGTCTCGCGGGCGGTCGGCAGGGCTGCGTCGGGGTCGCCGCCCTGGGCGCGGATCATGCGCTTCCAGGCGTCCATCGCGCGGCCGTCGTCGAGGGCGGCCTCGACGTCGGCGTCGGGTCGACCCGCCAGGGTCAGCATCTCGCGGGCGAGGGCGACGGTGAGCTCGCGGATGTCGGCCGGGCCGCCTCCGGCGAGGGTCTCGACCGACTCGCGCACCTCGAGGGCGTTGCCGATGGTCAGGCCGAGCGGCACGTTCATGTCGGTGAGCAGGGCGGTCGTCGCGACGCCGGCATCGGTGCCGAGGTCGACCATCGTGCGGGCCAGCTCACGCGACCGCTCGATGTCCTGGATGAACGCGCCCGAGCCGAACTTGACGTCGAGGACGAGCGCCGCGGTGCCCTCGGCGATCTTCTTGCTCATGATCGACGACGCGATCAGCGGGATGGCCTCGACGGTGCCCGTGATGTCACGGAGCGCGTAGAGCTTGCCGTCGGCGGGGGCGAGACCCGACCCGGCGGCGCAGACCACGGCGCCGCTGTCGGCCATGATCTCGCGCATGCGGTCGTTCGAGATCGACGCCTGCCACCCCGGGATCGACTCGAGCTTGTCGAGCGTGCCCCCGGTGTGACCGAGTCCCCGGCCCGAGAGCTGCGGGACGGCGACGCCGAACGAGGCGACCAACGGGGCCAGCGGCAGGGTGATCTTGTCGCCGACGCCACCGGTCGAGTGCTTGTCGACGGTCGTCTTGCCGAGACCGGTGAAGTCCATCGTCTCGCCCGACCGGATCATGGCCATCGTCATGTCGCGGATCTCGCGGCGCTCCATGCCGTTGAGGAAGATCGCCATGGTGAGCGCCGACATCTGCTCGTCCGCCACGTAGCCGCGCGTGTACGCGTCGATCAGCCAGTCGATCTGCTCGGTGCTGAGGGCGTCGCCGCCCCGCTTGACGCGGATGAGGTCGACGGTGTCGAACGGTTCGACGGCGTTCTGGGTCACGGTGGGGCTCCTAGCGGTGGTGCGGTGGGTGGTGCGGCCGTCGGCGCGACGCGGACGCCGCGACGGGGACGGACGAGGAGGCGCGGGTCAGCTCTGCGAGGCGCGGTACTGCTCGAGTTGGCGCGGCCCGAACGCGTCGGGGATCACCTCGTCGATGGTCTTGAAGCCCGAGACGGTGTCGAGCACCATGGCCTCGTCGGAGTGTTCGTAGAGCAGCTGACGGCAGCGACCGCAGGGCATGAGGACCCCACCGTTGCCGTCGACGCAGGCGAAGGCGACCAGGCGGCCGCCCCCCGTCATGACGAGGTCGGACACGAGCGAGCACTCGGCGCAGAGGGTGATGCCGTACGAGGCGTTCTCGACGTTGCAGCCCGAGACGATGCGTCCGTCGTCCGTGACGGCCGCGGCCCCCACGGGGAACTTCGAGTACGGGACGTACGCCTTGCGCATGGCGTCGCGGGCGGCCTCGCGGAGGGCGTCCCAGTCGGTCTCGGCGACGACCGACTCGCTGCTGCGGCCCGTCACGACTTGATGTAGGGCTTGCCCGAGGCCGCGGGGCCCCGGGACTGCCCGACCAGGCCGGCGACCGCGAAGATCGTCACGACGTACGGCAGCATCAGCATGAACTCGCTGGGCACCGGCGAACCGATGGCCCCGAGCACGTTCTGCAGGTTGCTCGCGAAACCGAACAGCAGCGCGGCGAGCGTGGCCCGGATCGGGTCCCACCGGCCGAAGATGACCGCCGCCAGGGCGATGAAGCCCGCGCCCGCCGTCATCTCTTTCTGGAAGTTGCCGAGCGAGCCGAGCGTGAAGTACGCCCCGCCGAGGCCGGCGATGGCCCCCGCGAGCGAGACGTTCCAGAAGCGGGTGGCGTTGACCTTGATTCCCACGGTGTCGGCCGCCTGGGGGTGTTCGCCCACCGAACGGAGGCGCAGCCCCCACCGGGTGCGGAACAGACCGTAGAAGACGACCGCGATCGCGATGTACATCAGGTAGACGATGATCGTCTGGCGGAAGAAGACCGGGCCCACGATCGGGATCTGGCTGAGCACAGGGATGTCGAGCTGCGGGAAGCGCACCCCGCGGTTCAGCGACTCGGACTTCGACAGCACCTGCGAGTACAGGAAGCTGGTGAGGCCCGTGACGAGCACGTTGAGCACGACGCCGACGATGACCTGGTCGACGATGTAGCGGATGCTGAAGACGGCGAGCACCATCGACACGAGGACGCCCGCGATCATCGCCCCGACCAGGCCGACGTAGGCCGATCCGGTCGCCGAGGCGACCATCGCCGAGACGAAGGCCCCGGCGAGCAACTGCCCCTCGATCGCGACGTTGACGACGCCGACGCGCTCGCTGATGACGCCACCGAGGGCACCGAAGATCAGCGGGGTGCTGAGCGCGAGGGCACCGAGCAGCAGACCGGGCACCGGGATGGTCTGACCGGCGCTCGCCCACGTGAGGAAGCCGAGCAGGAAGAGGACGCCGAACACGGCGATCAGCCAGATCGGCACCTTCTCGAAGCGGACGGCCCTCAGCACCGCGACGACGGTGATGACGGCCAGGAGCACCGTGAGCACGATGCCCGTGCCGGCCGCCGGCAGGACCGCGTCGGGCAGGGCGAAGAAGTCCGTCGCGGTCGACAGGCGGAAGGTGCTCTCGCCGTCCCGTGCCAGGCCGAGGAACAGCACGGCGGCCACGACGGTGAAGATCGCGAACGCGATCGGGGCCTTGAGGCTGCGGGTCGTGGCCCGGGCCAGGTCGGGCGACGGCGCGGCGGGGACCGCGGTGTCAGGGGTGAGCGTGCTCACTTGGTGACCACCGCCTCCTTGTTCGAGGCCTTGCGCACCGGGCGGAGGCCCGGGGCCGGCAGACGGAAGATCGCTCGGACCAGCGGGGGCGCGGCCACGAACAACACGATGAGGGACTGCACGACGAGCACGATGTCGATCGGCACGCCGTTGGCGGCCTGCATGGAGTACCCGCCGGCCTTGAGCGCCCCGAACAGGACGCCCGCTCCGAAGACGCCCCACGGCCGCGAGCGACCGAGCAGCGCGACCGTGATCGCGTCGAAGCCGATGCCGGCGTCGATGCCCGAGGTGAAGCCGCTGGTCAGCGTGCCGAGCACCTGGGTCGACCCGGCGACGCCCGCGAGCGCACCCGAGATGAGCATCGCGTAGAGGTAGATGTTCTTGACGTTCATGCCGGCCGTGCGGGCCGCGTGCGGGTTCTCGCCGACGGCGCGGAACCGGAAGCCGAGCGTCGACCGGTTGATCAGCCACCAGACGACGGCCGTGATCACGATGACCAGCACGAAGCCCCAGTTGAGGTTGTACCGGGCGCCGAACAGGTCGGGCAGGATCGCCGTGTCGAGCGTGGCGGGCGACTTCGGGTTCGCGCTGCCCGGGGCCTGCAGCAGGCCCTGCGTGCGCAACATGAAGGCCAACAGGTAGAAGGCGATGTAGTTGAGCATGATCGTCAGGATCACCTCGTGGGCGCCGGTGCGGGCCTTGAGCAGACCGACGATGCCGCCCCAGAGCGCACCCGCGGCGATGCCGGCGGCGAGGGCGAGGGGGAGGTGCACGGCGAGCGGCAGGTGGAACGAGAAGCCCACCCAGCCGGCGGCCGCCGACGCCATCAGCATCTGCCCACGGGCACCGATGTTGAACAGTCCCACGCGGAAGGCCACCGCGACGCCGAGACCGGCGGCGATGAGCGGCACGGCGTAGTTCAGCGTCTCGGTCAGCGGACGGATGCCCGCCGCGAAGCCGTCGACCCGGAAGTTGTAGATCGCGCCCTGGAAGAGCGACGAGTACGACCCGCCGACCGCGGCCCAGAACGCCTGGAAGAAGTCCGCCGGGCGCGAGAAGAAGTAGCCCAGCGTGCCCTGCACGGTGGTGTCGGTGAAGCCGATCAGCAGGCCCGAGACGACGAGGGCCAGCACGACGGCGAGCACCGAGATGACGGCGTTGCCGGTCGTGATCTCTCGCAGGAGGCGCGAGCCGCGTCCCTCGGTCGACTCCGGTGACGACGGGGCGGGTGGTGTGCCCGGGCCCTGCGTGGTGGTCGTGGCGTCGCTCACGCTGCCTGCTCCGTTCCCTGCGGCATCTCGCCGGCCATCATGAGCCCCAGCACGTCGCGAGGGGTGTCCGCCGGCACGATGCCGACGATGGTGCCGCGGTACATCACGGCGATGCGGTCGGCCAGGGCGGCGACCTCGTCGAGCTCGGTCGAGACGACGATCACGGGCACGCCCTGGTCGCGGGTCTCGACGATGCGCTTGTGCACGAACTCGATCGAGCCGACGTCGATGCCACGGGTGGGCTGGGCGGCCACGAAGAGCCGCAGGTCGCGGCTCAGCTCGCGCGCCAGCACGACCTTCTGCTGGTTGCCGCCCGAGAGGCGGCCTGCAGGGGTCGTGATGCCCTGGGTGCGGATGTCGAACTCCTTCACCTTGGCCACGGCGAAGGCCGCGAGTTCGGCGAGCTTCAGCGAGCCGCGCGTCACGAAGGGGCCGGACTGCGAGCGGTCGAGCATGAGGTTCTCGGCGACCGTGAACTCGCCGACGAGGCCGTCCTGGTTGCGGTCCTCGGGGACGAAGCCGACGCCGGCGTCGAGCACCTGGCGCACGCTGCGACCGGTGATGTCGCGCCCGTCGAGTGAGACGCGGCCCTCGACACGCGGCTGCAGGCCGAGGATCGCCTCGGTCAGCTCGGTCTGGCCGTTGCCCTGGACGCCGGCGATGGCGAGGATCTCGCCTCGACGGACCGCGAACGAGACGTCGTCCACGACGACCTGCCCGATCGGGTCGACGACCCGGAGGTTCTCGACCACGAGGGCGGGCTCGCCGACCTCGGCGGGGGCCTTCTGGACGGTGAGCTCGACGGCGCGTCCGACCATGAGCGAGGCGAGCTCGGCGTTCGAGGCGGTCGGCTCGGCCTCGCCGACGACCTTGCCCAGGCGGATCACCGTGATGCGGGTGGCGACCTCGCGCACCTCGCGCAGCTTGTGGGTGATGAAGACGATGGCGGTGCCGGCGTCGCGCAGCTGACGCATGATGACCATGAGCTCGTCGGTCTCTTGCGGCGTCAGCACGGCGGTGGGCTCGTCGAAGACGAGCACCTTCGCGTCGCGGGACAGGGCCTTGATGATCTCGACACGCTGCTGCACACCCACGGGCAACTCTTCGACCAGGGCGTCGGGGTCGATGTCGAACCCGAACCGGCTGCTGATCTCACGCACCTTGGCGCGGGCCGCGGCGAGGTCGAGCCGGCCGCCGGACTTGGTCTCTTCGTGGCCGAGCATGACGTTCTCGGCGACGGTGAACACGGGGACGAGCATGAAGTGCTGGTGCACCATGCCGATGCCGGCACCCATGGCGTCGCCCGGGCCCGAGAAGTGCTGGACGGCGTCGTCGAGCAGGATCTCGCCCTCGTCGGCCTGGTAGAGGCCGTAGAGGACGTTCATCAGCGTGGACTTGCCGGCGCCGTTCTCGCCGAGAAGGCAGTGGATCTCGCCGGGCTCGACGGTCAGGCTGATGTGGTCGTTGGCGGTCAGTGCGCCGAATCGCTTGGTGATGCCCCGCAGTTCGAGCTTCATCTCAGGTGGCTACCTCGGGTCTTGGCATTCGGGTGGGGTCGGACGGCACCGGGTCGGCGGCCCGCCCACGGGCGTTGAGAGGGCCGGGAGCGACGGGGTGACCGTCGCTCCCGGCCCTGGGTCAGTCGATGCTAATCGATGACGGGAGGTGCTTTCGTCAGCTGGTGAGCGCCGACGGCGACTCGACCTCGATCGAGCCGTCGATGATGCCGGCCTTGATCGTGTCGAGCTCGTCCTGCAGACCGGGGTCGACCTTGTCGGCGTAGTCGTGGAACGGGGCGATGCCGACGCCGTCGTTCTCGAGCGTGCCCACGTAGGGCGTGCTGGAGAACTTGTCCTCGCTGGCCTGCGTGACGACCGCGTCGGTCGCCTGCTTGATGCCCTTGAGCACCGAGGTGAGGAAGAGGTCCTTGTTGGCGCTGTCGGTCTCGTAGGTGTCGCTGTCGGCACCGACCAGGACGACGTCCTTGCCGGAGTCGCGGATCGCCTCGGCGGCGCTCTGGTAGATCGGGCCGCCGACCGGCAGGATGACGTCGGCGTCCTGCTCGATCAGCGTCTGGGCGCTCTGCTTGGCCGTGGTGCCGGCCTCGAAGCCACCGGTGAAGGTGCCGGTCTGCGAGTCGACGTCCCAGCCGACGACCTTGACGTCCTTGCTCTTCTCCTCGTTGTAGTACTTCACGCCGTCGGCGAAGCCGTCCATGAAGATGGTGACGGTCGGGAACTGCATGCCGCCGAAGGTGCCCACGACACCCGTCTTCGAGTAGCTGGCCGCCGCGTAGCCCGCGAGGAAGGCGGCCTCGGAGGTGTTGAAGGTGATCGGCTGCACGTTGTCGGCCGTGATCGACGCGTCGTCGATGGTGGCGTAGTTGATGCCCGAGTTCGCCTCGGCCGCCGACTTGGTGGCGTCGGCGAGTGCGAAGCCGACCGTGACGATCAGGTTGCAGCCCTGGTCGGCGAGGTTCGACAGGTTGGCGTCGTAGACCGTCTCGTCGGCCGACTCGACCGTCTTGGGGGTCGACCCGATGGCCTTGGCGGCCTCGGTCAGGCCCTCGTAGCCGAGCTGGTTGAACGACTTGTCGTCGAAGCCGCCGGCGTCGGAGACCATGCAAGGGACGAAGTCGCTCGAGGCGCCGCTGGTCGAGCCAGAGCCGCTCTCGGGGGCCGAGGCACAGCCGGCCAGGATGACGGCGGTGCTCGCCAGGGCGAGGCCGCTGAGCACGGCCTTGCGCGCAGTTGTAGTCAAGTTGTCCTCCAGGGTGCAGCCCGGCACGAGGCGCGCCGGGTGGGTATGGCTGACAGGTTACCTATTGTGACGAGCGCCGCCGACCGTCGGGTGGTAGTGATGCCGAGGCGTTACACAGTCGCGACCACGACTTAACGAACACGAAACGTCCACGACCCCGGAGGGGCTCAGAGGACGTCGCTGCGCCCGCTGAGCTTGAGGGCGTCCACGACGCTCTTGACGCGTTGCGCGTTCGCCGTCGTCGTGACGAGCAGCGCGTCCGGGGTGTCGACCACGATGATGTCGTTGACGCCGATCAGCGAGATCAGGCGGCCGCTGTTGCCGACGACGATTCCGCTCGAGCTGTCGGCCAGCACGCGGGCGTTCTCGCCGAGGATGGCCAGGTCGCTCTTCCGGCCGCCGGCGTGCAGCTTGGCGATGGACGCGAAGTCGCCGACGTCGTCCCAGTCGAAGTCCCCGGGCACGACGGCCAACCGGCCCGCCGCGGCAGCCGGTTCGGCGACCGTGTAGTCGATGGCGATCTTCTCGAGGCCGGGCCACACCTTGTCGACGACGGCACCGCGCTTCGGGGTGTCCCATGCGGCCGCCCGCTCTTCGATGCCCTCGAGCAGGGCCGGCCGGGTCTCGCCCAGCTGCTCGAGCCGCCGGTCGGCGCGCGAGATGAACATGCCGCCGTTCCAGAGGTAGTCGCCTCCGGAGACGTAGCGTTCGGCCGTCTCGAGGTCGGGCTTCTCGACGAAGGACTCGACCGTGCGGGCGCTCGGTGCCCCCTCGATGTCGAGGGGCGCCCCGACGTGGATGTAGCCGAACCCGATCGCGGGCTCGGTGGGGGTGATGCGGATCGTGGCGATGTATCCCTCGTGGGCGGCGACGATGGCCTCGCGGACCGCGCGGCCGAAGCCGGGGGTGTCGGAGATGACGTGGTGGGGGGCGGACGAGCCGATGATGACGTCCGGCTCGCGCCGACGGAGCACGGCGGCGGCCAGACCGATGGCCGCGGTGCTGTCCTTGGGCTCGCTCTCGAGGCCGCCGTTGTGGTCGGCGAGACCGGGCAACTGCGACTCCCCCGCGGCGCGGTGCGCCCGCCCGGTGACGACCATGATGCGCTGGTCGCCGTTGAGCGGGGCGAGGCGGTCCCAGGTGCCGCGCAGCAGGGGCGAGCCGCTGCCCGTGAGGTCGGGCAGGAACCTCGGCGCGTCGGCCCGGCTGAGGGGCCCGAGCCGGGACCCGATGCCGCCCGCCGGGATGATGCTGTAGAACCGGTCGAGGCTTTCCTGGATCGTCATGCGTTCACCTTATCGACGCCCCTCCTCCATGCCGCCGATCCCCTCCCGCCACCGTCGCCGGTGAGGCTCGCAGCACGAGCAGTCCGAGGAGGACCGATGCGAGTCGTGATCGTGACCGAGAGCTTCCTTCCCACCGTCAACGGGGTCACCACGAGCGTGCTGCGCGTGCTCGACCACCTGGCCCGACGCGGGCACGAGGCCCTGGTCATCGCCCCGGCCGGGCGCGGGACCACGAGCTACGCCGGCTTCCCGGTCCACCGGGTGCCGTCGGTGGCCTACCGTCAGTTCCCGGTCGGCCTGCCGAACCCGCAGGTCGCGGCCGCCATCGCCGGCTTCCGACCCGACGTCGTGCACGTCGCCTCGCCGTTCCTGCTCGGCGCCCAGGCCATCGCCGCGGCCGCCCGCCTGGGCGTGCCCTCGGTCGCCGTCTTCCAGACCGACGTCGCCCGGTACGCGGGGACGAACGGGCTCGGGCTCGGCTCGGCCGTCGCCTGGCGGCTCGTGCGCCGCATCCACGACCAGGCCACGACGACGCTGGTCCCCTCGCGCGCCTCCCTCCGCGACCTCGAGACGGCCGGCGTGGGCCGGCTCGCCACCTGGGGCCGGGGGGTCGACTCGGCCCTGTTCCACCCGAACCGCAAGTCGGGCGACGCGGTCCGTGCCCTGCGCGAGAGCTGGGGCGCACCCGACCGCGTGCTCGTCGGCTACGTGGGTCGTCTGGCCCCCGAGAAGCAGGTCGAGCGACTCGCCGCCCTGCGCCCCCTGCGGGAGGCGCGCCTCGTGGTCGTCGGCGGCGGCCCCTCACTGCCCGCCCTGCGCCGCCGCCTGTGGCACCTCGACCCGGTCTTCACCGGTGCGCTGCACGGCGAGCACCTCGCCGACGCCTACGCGGCCCTCGACGTCTTCGTGCACACGGGCTCGACCGAGACCTTCGGCCAGACCGTGCAGGAGGCCCACGCCAGCGGACTGCCGGTCGTGGCCCCGGCAGCGGGCGGACCCCTCGACCTGGTGCGGCACGGCGTCGACGGGTTCCTCTTCGACCCCCGCCACGACCATTCGCTCCGCCGGAGCGTCCGCAGCCTGGTCTCCTCGGACGAGCTGCGGGCCCGCTTCGGAGAGGCCGGGAGGCGCGTGGTCGTCGGACGCACGTGGGAGACCCTCGGCGACGAACTCGTCGAGCACTACCGACGCGCGGTGGCGGGCGTCCGCGACCGGGCCGAGCGCGCCTCCGTCCGCTGATCGCGTGCGGGCCGACGGGTCCGTCTTGTCTCGACGTCGAACGACTTCGGCGGGGCGGGGCGGCGGCCCCGCTCGGCGGGAACATAGACTGGACGGGTTCTGAGAACGCCACCAGCGGACACGGCTGTCCCTCGTACCGACCGAGCGAGAGCGTCGTCCGCCCCATCCGCGAGGAGAAGTGCTCATGGCCGAGCAGTCGACGGGAACGGTCGCATCACCGGCAGGCAGACCGGGTGCACCGAAGATCAGCGCGCCCAAGGCGCCCGGGAAGATCGCCGGCACCCTCTACCGGGGCCGTGAGGGCATGTGGTCGTGGGTGCTGCACCGCATCACCGGCGTGAGCATCTACTTCTTCCTGCTCGTGCACATCCTCGACACCGCCCTCGTGCGGATCAGCCCCGAGGCCTACAACGCGGTGATCGGCACCTACAAGAACCCGATCATGGGGCTCGGCGAGACCGGCCTGGTGGCGGCGATCCTGTTCCACGCCCTGAACGGCCTGCGGATCATCCTGATCGACTTCTGGGGTCCGGGCACCAAGTACCAGCGCGTCATGTTCTGGATCGTCATCGGCCTCGCCGTGGTCCTGTTCGCCGGTTTCGCGCCGCGCCACCTGATGAACGTCTTCTCGGAGTAGAGCCATGACCACCCAGACCGTCGAAGCCCCGCGTTCGGCCCGTGCGGCCCAGCGCTCCACCAACTACGAGAAGTGGGGCTGGATCTACATGCGCGCCAGCGGCCTGCTGCTCGTCGTGCTCGTGTTCGGCCACTTGTTCATCAACCTGCTCGCAAGCGAGGGGGGCGTCAAGGCGATCGACTTCGCGTTCGTGGCCGGCAAGTGGGCGAGCCCCTTCTGGCAGGTCTACGACACCCTCCTCCTGTGGCTCGCACTGATCCACGGCACGAACGGCATGCGCACGATCGTCAACGACTACGTGTCGAAGCCCACGGTGCGCAAGGTGTTGCTCGTGACGCTGCTCGTCTCGACCGTCGTCCTGCTCGTCCTCGGCACGCTCGTGATCTACACGTTCGACCCGTGCCCCGCGAACGCCCCGGCCGACCTGCTGCCGTCGTTCTGCTCCGCCGGCTAGCCACCCGGCCCACCGTCCACTCCGGCCCCCGGCCGCACGTCCCCCACCGGAAAGAACCGTGACCACACCCTCCCCCGCACCCACCAGCACCGTCGTCGACGGTGTCCACTACCACCAGCACGACATCGTCATCGTCGGGGCCGGGGGTGCGGGCATGAGGGCGGCCATCGAAGCCGGCCCGAACGCCAGCACCGCAGTGATCTCGAAGCTCTACCCGACCCGTTCGCACACCGGTGCGGCCCAGGGCGGCATGGCTGCGGCCCTCGCCAACGTCGAGGACGACAACTGGGAGTGGCACACGTTCGACACCGTCAAGGGCGGCGACTACCTCGTCGACCAGGACGCCGCCGAGATCCTCGCCAAAGAAGCGATCGACGCCGTCCTCGACCTCGAGAACATGGGCCTGCCGTTCAACCGCACACCCGAGGGCAAGATCGACCAACGTCGCTTCGGCGGCCACACGGCCGAGCACGGCAAGAACCCCGTCCGACGGGCTTGCTACGCCGCCGACCGCACCGGGCACATGATCCTCCAGACCCTGTACCAGAACTGCGTCAAGCACGGCATCAACTTCTTCAACGAGTTCTACGTCCTCGACCTCATCATGGGCGAGATCGATGGCGAGGAGCGCCCGGCCGGTGTCATCGCCTACGAACTCTCGACCGGCGACCTGCACGTGTTCCAGGGCAAGGCCGTCATCTTCGCCACCGGTGGCTTCGGCAAGATCTACAAGACGACGTCCAACGCGCACACCCTCACGGGTGACGGCGTGGGCATCATCTGGCGCAAGGGCCTGCCGCTCGAGGACATGGAGTTCTTCCAGTTCCACCCGACCGGCCTCGCCGGGCTCGGCATCCTGTTGAGCGAAGCGGCCCGTGGTGAGGGTGCGATCCTGCGCAACAGCGAGGGCGAGCGCTTCATGGAGCGTTACGCCCCCACCATCAAAGACCTGGCGCCCCGCGACATCGTGGCGCGCTGCATGGCCACCGAGATCCGCGAGGGCCGTGGCGCCGGGCCGCACAAGGACTACGTCTACCTCGACATCACGCACCTCGACCCGGCCGTGATCGACGCCAAGCTGCCCGACATCACCGAGTTCGCCCGCACGTACCTCGGCGTCGAGCCCTACACCGAGCCCGTACCCGTCCTGCCGACCGCCCACTACGCCATGGGTGGCATCCCGACGAACGTCAAGGCCGAGGTGCTGCGCGACAACACCACGGTCGTGCCGGGCCTCTACGCCGCCGGCGAGTGCGCCTGCGTCAGCGTGCACGGATCGAACCGGCTCGGCACGAACTCGCTGCTCGACATCAACGTCTTCGGCAAGCGGGCCGGCAACAACGCCGTCGAGTTCGTGAAGGACGCCCCGTTCGTGCCCCTGCCGGCCGACCCCGCCGGCTTCGTGCGCGGTCTCGTCGAGGACGTCCGCAACGCCACGGGCACCGAGCGCATCGCGACGCTGCGCAAAGAGCTGCAGGACAGCATGGACCGGAACGCCCAGGTGTTCCGCACCGAAGAAACGCTGGACGAGGTCACCCACGTGATCGCCGACCTGCGCGAGCGGTTCAAGAACATCTCGGTGCAGGACAAGGGCAAGCGCTTCAACACCGACCTGCTCGAGGCGATCGAGCTGGGCTTCCTGCTCGACCTGGCCGAGGTCGTCGTCTACTCGGCACGCTCGCGTCAAGAGAGCCGCGGCGGACACTTCCGCGAGGACTACCCCACCCGCGACGACGAGAACTGGCTCGTCCACACGATGGCGTACCTGACCGGCGACGCCCACTCGTCGTTGGCCGGCGACCACATCCGGCTCGACACCAAGCCCGTCGTGATCACGAACTACCAGCCGATGGAACGGAAGTACTGACATGAGCACCGCTGTCCTCGAGAACAAGCCCCAGGGCTCCGACGCCGTCCCCACGTTCACGGCCACGCTGATCATCCGTCGTTTCGACCCCGAGGTCGACGACGAGCCCCGTTGGCAGGACTTCGACGTCCAGGTGCTGCCGACCGACCGTGTGCTCGACGCCCTGCACCAGATCAAGTGGGAGCAGGACGGCTCGCTGACCTTCCGCCGCTCGTGCGCCCACGGCGTCTGTGGCTCGGACGCGATGCGCATCAACGGCCGCAACCGGCTGGCCTGCAAGACCCTGATCAAGGACCTCGACATCTCGCAGCCGATCTACGTCGAGGCCATCAAGGGCCTGCCGCTCGAGAAGGACCTCGTCGTCGACATGGAGCCCTTCTTCCAGTCGTACCGCGAGATCCAACCGTTCCTCATGGCGTCGTCGAAGCCCGAGAAGGAGCGCCTGCAGAGCGCCACCCAGCGCGAGCGTTTCGACGACACGACGAAGTGCATCCTCTGCGCCGCGTGCACGTCGAGCTGCCCCGTGTTCTGGACCGACGGGCAGTACTTCGGCCCCGCGGCGATCGTCAACGCGCACCGCTTCATCTTCGACTCGCGCGACGAGGGCGCCCAGGTCCGCCTCGACATCCTCAACGACAAAGAGGGTGTCTGGCGCTGCCGCACCACGTTCAACTGCACCGAGGCCTGCCCGCGGGGCATCCAGGTGACCCAGGCCATCGCCGAGGTCAAACAGGCCGTGCTACGCGGTCGCGCCTGACGGCGAGACGCCGACACGCGAGAGGGCCCGACCACTTGGTGGTCGGGCCCTCTTCTCGTGTCACCCGTCGTGGCGGTGCCTGGGTGACTGTCGCCGCCCGGTCAGTCGTCCTCGACGATGCACGCGGCCTCGAGGCCGAGAGCGAGGCGCAGCGCGACCGACACACCCGTCTCGCCCTCGTCGCCCCACGGGGCGACGGCGTCGATCCAGAACACCGGGAGGCGCACCGAGGGCGGATCGGGCAGCAGGCGTTCGAGCTCGCCCGCCTCGGTCAGCTCCGCCGCCTGGTAGACGGTGAGCAGGGGCACGCCGCCCACCGCGAACACCTGGAGGGCGTCGCCGCCGTCGATCTCACGCACACCGAGCGACCCGTCGACCGCGTGGGCCGCGGAGGCGAGATCGAGCTGGTCGTACACGTGCGGACTCAGGATGGTGATGTCGCGGGGCATCAGGCCTCGCCCTCGGCCGGACGCCCGGTCTCGATCTCGGTCTCGGCCTCGGCCTCGGTCGTGGTCTCGTGCAGCAGGTCGAGTTCGTGCAGGTCTTCCTCCCACGCCTGGAGCAGCGGGCTGGCGCCGAGTTGGGCGAGCCGCTCGGGGCCGACGGCCTCGAGCGTGCGGTGCAGGGCGTTCCAGCCCGAGGTGGCCGCGTCGCCCAGGGGCACGACGAAAGCGGGGAGGCGAGGACGGCCGACCGCGACGACGGGCCGTTCGGCGTCGAGGGCGGAACGTTCGAGGCCGAGCCGTCGGACGGACGGCGCCCCGATCAGCAGGGCGACCGGGTTCGGCGGCGGGTAGGTGACCGCCCGGACGCACCGGTCGGACTCGCCCTCGCGGGCGATGACCAGGGCGAAGGGCGGCAGCGACGACTCGGCGGTGTGGCCGAGGGCGTCGGTCAGTCGCGCGATCGCGGCGTCGAGCGACCCCTCGGTCACGTCGACCGTCAACGCCGTGGTCTCTTCGATGCCGTGGTCGGGGACCCGAGCGGTGATCGTCGCCGAGAGATGCGGCCCCTCGACGCCGACCCGGGCGGTCTCGGGGGCCTGATGGCGCGCGTGTTGGGCCAGGACCCAGCGGTCCCAGACGTGCCCGGGGGGCTCGGTCGTCCCCCACCGGGTCGGGACGGAGCCCGAGACGGCCGCTCCCAGGGTCTCGACCGCGCCTCCGAGGCTCGTGTCGTGTGACGCCCGGTGCAGCACCGTGAGGTCGACGGTGAGCTGGCAGGTGGTGTCCACCGCATCGGCGATGATCGGCGGCGGCTCCGAGGCGGGAACCGCGGCGGCCACGTCCTGTTCGGTGGCCGCGGCGTCGACGTCGCCGTAGGGCACGCCCGTGAGGCCGTCACGGAGACGGTCCTGGTCGTCGTGGATCGCCCAGACTCCCCCGGCGGCGACCAGCGCGGCCCGGAGCCCCACCGTGAGGCGCGACCGTTCGCCGGTGACCAGGACGACACGTCGACCCGTGGCGGGTCGACCGAGGAGGTCCGCGAGCGGACGACTGAGTCGGACGACGCGAGCCCTGCTGTCGACCCGGACGGCGCGCGACGTGATCGCGTCGACCATCGGATGTCGTATCGGGATGCCCACCCGTCGATTCTGCTCCGTGACGCACGGCCGCGACCGGATGCACGGCGGACTCGGACCAGCGCGGCCCGGGACGGCCCTCGCAGCCTAGGCTTGGTCCCCGTCATCGCCACCGACCCTCGAGAGGCACGCCATGCACGACGTCCGACGTCTCGACCGACGACCCCGCCGGTCCGACCCTCGAGCGATCTCGTGAGGCGCCGCCCGTACCGCAACGGCGAACGCCCCGACGACCAGCGCGAACGCCGCCGCGCCTTCGCCGCCGCCGTGCGGACGAGACCACCCCTGCGCCCCACCGGCGCCCGCGACCCCGGCCGGGCCCCCGCCCGCCTCGACGAGCTCGTCGAGAAGACCCTGCTCTCGGGCGAGCACGACCGCCTGCTGGACGAGACCCGGGTGTCGGTCTGGCCGCGAGAACTCGACGCCGTCGTCACGGTCGTGGTGGACCGGCTCGATGCGCCGCCGTCGGTCGACCGTGCGGCGGTGGCCGCCGCCGTCGCGGACAACCTGGAGGCGCGGTTCGGCCTGCGAGCCGGAGCCTCGCCGACCGAGAGGGCGGTCGTCCTCTGGCAGTCCGTGGCCGGCGCCGATCAACGACTCGCCGAGAACGGGTGGGAGCGTGACGTCCTGTCGGACGACCGGGAGGCGCTGGCCGAGTTCTTCGCGTCGGACGGCGACCCGGTGCGGGCGCGCCTGACACGGTCGTCGGGTCGCCTGCACCTCGAGCTGCGGGGCACGAACGCACCCGTCGGCGACCGGTCGTCGTCGTCCGCCGTGCTGTCGCGGTCGAGTGCGCTCGTCCTCGTCGCCGATCCTCGTGGGCTCGTCTCAGTGCTCGACGAGGGCACGGCCGGAGCGCTCCGCGACGCGGTCGTCGCCTGGGGCGAACTCGCCGACCACCTCGACGAACGCCGGGCGGAGATCGATCCGCGCTGAGGCCGAGTCTCGGACCGACGGCGTCGACCCCCCGAGGGCCGACGCCGCGCGGGCGTCAGACGGTGGCGGCTTCGGCGGCCTGGCGGGCGCCGGCGGCCGTGGTCGCCGCGACGGCGGCGGTCGCGAGTCCACGGGCCTGGTCGAGCGTGTACCGCGAGAGCTCGAGACGCACGTCGGCCAGCGCGGCGGGCGTCATCGAGAGCGTGGTGGCCCCGAGCCCGACGAGCACGACGGCCAGCAGCGGGTCGGCCGCGGCCTCGCCGCAGATGCCTACGGGCTTGCCGGCGGCCGCGCCGGCGTCACCGAGGGACTTGACCAGGCGAAGCACGGCGGGGTGCCAGGGGTCCTGGTAGGCGGCCACGGAGCCGAGCATGCGGTCGGCCGCCATCGTGTACTGGGTCAGGTCGTTCGTGCCGACGCTGACGAAGTCGGCGCTGGCGAAGATCTGGTCGGCGAGCACGGCGAGCGAGGGGACCTCGGCCATCACGCCGACGGTCTTCAGCCCGAGTTCGCGGCCGAGGGTGACGAAGTACTCGGTCTCTTCGGCGTCGCTGACCATGGGTGCCATCACCCAGAGGTCGGCGGTGGTGGCGGCCTGCGCCGCCGCCAGGGCGGTGAGCTGGTCGCGCAGGATGTCTTCCTTGACGCGCAGGGCCCGGAGGCCGCGGAGGCCGAGGGCGGGATTCTCTTCGTGGGCGTCGTTCAAGAAGCTGAGCGGCTTGTCGGCGCCGGCATCGAGGGCGCGGACGACGACCTTCTTGCCCGGGAAGGCCTCGAGCAGCGCGGTGTAGCTCGCGGTCTGGCTCTCGACGGTGGGCGCGGAAGAGTTGCCGAGGAAGAGGAACTCGGTGCGGAACAGGCCGACGCCTTCGGCACCCAGCTCGATCGCCCCCGCGGCCTCGGCCGGCGCGCCGAGGTTGGCGAGCAGCGGGACGGCGTGGCCGTCGGCCAGTGCACCGTCGGTCAGGGGGGCGGCGGCCGCGGCCGCACGGTCGGCGATGCGCTTCTCGGCGTCGGCGACCTCGTCGGCGGAGGGGTCGCCCGTCACGACGCCGCTCGCGGCGTCGGCCACGACGACGGGGCCGTCGGCCCGGTCGAGGGCCCCGGTGCCCCCGACGATCGCGGGGGTCGGCTTGGACCGGGGGAGGATCGCCGTGTGGGACGTGGGCCCGCCGTCACGCGTGACGAGCGCGAGCACCTTGTCGAGGTCGAGCAGGGCGGTGTCGGCGGGGGCGAGGGCGGGGGCGGCGAGGACGAACGGGGTGTCGCTCTCGGGCCCACCCGGGGCGGGGGCGCCGCGCCCCGAGGCGATGACGCGCTGTGCCACGTCGCCGAGGTCGGTGGCCCGCTCGGCCATGTAGCCACCCATGCCGATGAGGAGGTCCTGGAAGGCCGCGAACGCCTCGTGCACCGCGCGTTCGCCGGTGCGCCCGTCGTCGATGCGGGCCTTGACGTCGTCGGTCAGGGTCGGATCCTGTGCCATCAGCGACTGGGCGTCGAGGACGTCCTTCGCCTCGCCGCCGGCCTTCTCGCCCCGAGCCGTGAGGTCGGCGGCGAGCGTGGACAGGGCGGTGGGCACGGCGTCGTACTCGAGGGCCGCGTCGGCCGTGCGCGGGTCGGTGCCCGGCTCGGGCAGCGGATCGGGCATCTTCTTGACGGGGCCGACGGCCACTCCACGTCCGACGCCAACGCCCTGTAGTGCCACGGTGAACCTCTTCGAGTCTCGATGGGGGGACGTGCGGCAGGACGCCGGGCACGCCCACGGTCGGTCCATCGTAGACGGAACGCCCGGACGTCCGGTCAGTGCCGATCCCGGCGTCGACCCCGGCGACCCGGGCCGCCTCGCCCGGCCACCCCTACCCTTGGGGAATGCGCGCGCCGTGGACCCGAGAACCGACGCCCGACCCGGCCGAGGCGACCAGCGCCTCCTCGGTCGGCGGCCCGACCGGACGCGCCCGTCGGGCCGGGTCGCGCGTCGTGGGGTCACGCCCGACCCGCGTGCTGGCGCGGCACGTCACGGCGAAGGGACCGCTGCTCGCGGCCGGGCTGACCTATCAGGCGCTCTTCGCCCTCTTCGCCGCCCTGTGGGTGGGTTTCTCGGTCGCCGGGTTCGTCGTCTCGGGTGATCGACTGCTGCGCGACGAGTTGATCGTGTTCATCCGCTCGGCCGTGCCCGGACTGATCCAGGACGTCGACGGCACGGGTGTCGTCGACCCCGAGCTGCTGCTCGACGCGTCGGTCTTCGGCTGGACCGGCGCCGTCGCCCTGCTCGGTCTGCTCGTGTCGTCCATCACGTTGCTCGGCAGCATGCGCGACTGCGTCCGGATCGTGTTCCGGGCGCCCCAACCCGTCACGCCCCTCGGTCGACTGATCGTGCGCGACCTCGGCCTGGCGCTCTGCTTCGGCGCCGCGGTCGTCGTCTCGGCGACGCTGTCGCTGCTCAGCACCACGGCGGTCTCGGGCCTGCTGTCCGGGGTCGGCGTCTCGACCCGGTCGACCGTCGGCGAGGCGACCCTTCGCGTGGTCGGCGTCGTGCTCGTGTTCGTCTTCGAGACCGCGGTGCTCGCCGTGCTGTTCCGCGTGCTGGCGGGGCTCCACATCCCCTTCCGTCGACTGCTCTCGGGGGCGACGATCGGCGCGGCCGGGTTCGTCTCGCTGACCGTGGTCGGCGGCGTCGTGCTGCGGGCCACGGGCTCGAACCCCCTGGTCGCCTCGTTCGCGGCGATCGTCGGACTGCTGATCGTGATCAACCTGCTGTGCCAGGTACTGCTGCTCAGCGCCGGCTGGATCGCCGTCGGCATGGACGACCTCGGCGTCCGCGCCGACCCGCACGAAGAGGCGGCCCGCCTGCGACGCCTCGAGGAGGAACGGCGAGCCCAGGAGGCGCGGGCCCGGTCGCGCGGCGGTCGTCTCGTCGACGGCGCCCGCGGCCTGCTCTCGCGGTCGCTGCGTGCCGTCCGCCGGGGCGACCCGTCCGACGTCCCACGCACGGACGCCTCACCCACGGGCCCTCCGGACGGCACCCGTGACGGTGCCCGCCGCTAGTCTGGAGCCCATGTCCACGCGCCTCCGTCTCGCCACCGTCAACGTCAACGGCGTCCGCGCCGCCTTCCGCAAGGGCATGGGCGACTGGCTCTCGGCGCGCGACGTCGACGTGCTCACGCTGCAAGAGGTGCGCGCCTCGACCGACGACCTCGAGGGCCTGCTCGGCCCGGAGTGGAACGTCGTCCACGACCCGGCGACCGCCAAGGGCCGGGCCGGGGTCGCCATCGCCAGTCGGGGCAAGGCCCACGTGCACCGCGTCGAGCTCGGGCCCGACGACTTCGACAGTGCGGGCCGCTGGCTCGAGGCGGACTACGAGATCGACGGCACCGTGGTCACCGTGGTCAGCACCTACGTCCACTCGGGCGAGGTCGACACCCCCAAGCAGGACGAGAAGTGGAAGTTCCTCGACGCCATGTCGGCGCGGCTCCCCGAGCTCGCCGCCCACAACGAGCTCTCGGTGGTCACGGGCGACCTCAACGTGGGGCACCGCGAGCTCGACATCAAGAACTGGAAGGGCAACGTCAAGCGCGCCGGCTTCCTCCCCCGAGAGCGGTCGTACTTCGACCGCTTCCTCGGCCCGGCGGGCGAGCAGGTCGAGACGGTCGACGGCACCGGCGGACAAGGCCTCGGGTGGGTCGACGTGGGTCGGCGCTTCGCGGGCGAGGTCGAGGGGCCCTACTCGTGGTGGTCGTGGCGGGGGCAGGCCTTCGACAACGACACCGGCTGGCGCATCGACTACCAGTTGGCCACCCCCGCGTTGGCCGACAGGGTCGAGCACTACGTGGTCGACCGGGCCGCTGCCTACGACCAGCGATGGTCGGACCACGCCCCGGTCGTCGTCGACTACCGACTCTGACCCGCGTCCCACCTCTTCCTTCTCGCACCACCCCGACCGAGGACCTCATGACCAAGCCCCGTCTCTTCTCCGGCATGCAGCCGTCCGCCGACTCGCTCCACGTCGGCAACTACATCGGCGCGCTGCAGCAGTGGAAGTCGCTGCAGACGACGCACGACGCCCTGTTCTGCGTCGTCGACCTGCACGCCATCACCGTCCCTCAAGACCCCGCCGCGTTGCGGGCCCAGATCCGCGGCACCGCGGCGCAGTACATCGCCGCGGGCATCGACCCGGCCCGGTCGACCCTGTTCATCCAGTCGCACGTGCCGGCCCACACGCAGCTGGCCTGGGTGCTCAACACCCTGACCGGCTTCGGCGAGGCCAGCCGCATGACGCAGTTCAAGGACAAGGCGGCGAAGCAGGGGTCCGACGCGGCCTCGCTCGGCCTCTTCGCGTACCCGACGCTCATGGCCGCCGACATCCTGCTCTACCAGGCCGAGACGGTTCCGGTGGGTGACGACCAGCGTCAGCACGTCGAACTCACCCGCGACCTCGCCACCCGGTTCAACTCCCGCTTCGGCGAGACGTTCGTCGTTCCCGAGGCGACGATCCAGAAGGAGTCCGCACGCATCTACGACCTGCAGTCGCCCGAGTCGAAGATGAGCAAGTCGGCGGCGACCGACTCGGGTGTCGTGTGGATGCTCGACGAGCCGAGCCGGACCGCCAAGAAGATCAAGTCGGCGGTCACCGACGCCGAGCGTGAGATCCGCTTCGACCGCGGGGCCAAGGCGGGCGTCTCGAACCTCCTCACAATCCTCTCGTCGTTCTCGGGCGACAGCGTGGCCGACCTCGAAGAGCGCTACGCCGGTCGCGGCTACGGCGACCTGAAGAAGGACGTGGCCGAGGTCGTCGTCGAGACCTTCGCGCCCGTCCGCACCCGGGCGCTCGAACTGCTCGACGACCCGACCGAGCTCGACCGCATCCTCGCGGTCAACGCCGATCGGGCGAACGAGATCGCCCAGGCCACGATCGACACCGTGTACGACCGCATCGGCTTCGTCCGCAAGGCCTGATCGTGCTGCCGTTCGTGCTCGCGTCACCGACCCTCGAGTTGGTGGTGCCGAGCGCGGCCGACGTGCCGGCGATCGTCGACGCCTGCCGCGACGAGACGCTGCAGCGGTTCACCACGGTGCCCGTCCCGTACGCACGGTCCGACGCCGAGTTCTTCCTGCGTCGCATCGTGGACGACGGGTGGGCCACCGGGCGCGAGTTCACCTGGGGGCTGCGCCGCCCGGGGTCCGGCCTGCTCGAGGGCGTCATCAGCGTGCGGCTCCGGTCGTCCGACGTCGGCTTCTGGACGGCCCCGGCCTCGCGGGGTCACGGCCTGATGACCGAGGCCCTCGGGCTGGTGGCCGACTGGGCCTTCGGTGCCGGCGGGCTGCGCGAACTCTTCTGGGAGGGCTACGTCGGCAACGACGCCTCGGCCGCCGTCGCCCGTCGCACGGGCTTCACGTATCAGGGCGTCGGCCCCGGGCTCCACCCCGACCGCGACGGGGGCCACCCCCTCTGCTGGAAGGCCCGCCTGCGGCCGGGCGACGCGCGGGTGGCGCGACCGGGCTGGCCCGACCTGGGGCGTGCCGGGACGCGTCCCGGCCGCTCGACGGAATACCCCGTCGCCGACGGCGTTGACTCCCTCACCGATGCCGTCGACGGCATCGTCCGCCCGTCCCCCACCGCGTACGCCCCGGCGCGCGACCGTTCCGTCCCGGAGGCCCCGTGAGCATCGACTCGATCGACCACGATCTCCTCGAACACGTCATGCGACGGGCCGTCTCGCTGGCTCGACGCGGACCGGCCCGCGGGGTCAACCCCCAGGTCGGTTGCGTCCTGCTGCGCCCCGACGGCAGCACGGCGGCCGAGGGATGGCACCGGGGTGCCGGCACCCCGCACGCCGAGGTCGACGCCCTCTCGCACCTCGCCCCCGGTGAGGCCCGCGGCCTGACCGCCGTCGTCACGCTCGAACCCTGCGACCACGTGGGCCGCACCGGGCCCTGCAGCGTCGCCCTGATCGAGGCGGTCGTCTCCCGCGTCGTCCACGCCGTCGCCGATCCCGGCGCGTCCTCCGGTGGCGGGGGCGACCGGCTGCGGCGGGCCGGTGTCGAGGTCGTCGCCGGCGTGCTCGCCGACGAGGCCGCAGAAATGGCTCGCCGGTGGTTGGTGACGGCCCGGACGGGCCGACCCTTCGTGACGCTCAAGTGGGCCTCGAGCCTGGACGGCCGCACCGCCGCGTCCGACGGCAGCAGCCGGTGGATCACCGGCACCGCGGCACGGCAACACGTCCACGAACAGCGGGCGGCCCACGACGCGATCCT
Source organism: Frigoribacterium sp. RIT-PI-h (assembly GCF_001297205.1). NCBI lineage: Bacteria > Bacillati > Actinomycetota > Actinomycetes > Micrococcales > Microbacteriaceae > Frigoribacterium > Frigoribacterium sp. RIT-PI-h. The sequence goes on from NZ_LHOZ01000076.1 coordinate 91,593, forward strand.
GGTGGGCACGGGCACCGTGCTGGCCGACGACCCCAGCCTGACCGCCCGGGGCGACGGCGGAGAACTGCTCCCCGACCAGCCGCTGCCCGTCGTCGTCGGCACGCGCCCCGTGCCCCCCGACGCCGCCCTGCGCCGGCATCCCCGCGAGCTCGTCGAGACAGGCACGCACGACCTCGAGGCCGTGCTCGACGACCTCGGACGCCGCGGGGTCCGCAGCGTGTTCGTCGAGGGCGGACCGACCGTGGCGAGCGCGTTCGTCCGGCTCGGACTCGTCGACGACTACGTCGTGTACCTGGCGCCCACGCTGCTCGGCGGCCCCCGGACAGCCCTCGACGACCTCGGCGTGGACCACATCGACGGGCAACGACGACTGCGCGTCACCGACGCGCACCCCCTCGGCGACGACCTGGTGGTCGTCGCCCGCGACACCTCCAGGAGACACGCATGACCACCACCCCCGCCGCCTCGTCCCAGGTGTCGTTCGAGGTCGAGACCACGGTCCCCACCAGCCACGGCACCTTCCGCATGAGGGCCTACCGCGACACGGTCACCGGGGCCGACCACGTGGCGATCATCGCGAGCGATCCGACGGGCCTCCGCCCGGCGGACGGCGCCCTCGTGCGCGTCCACTCCGAGTGCCTCACCGGCGAGGCGTTCGGCTCGCTCAAGTGCGAGTGCGGCCCGCAACTCGACGCCGCGCTCGACACCATCCGGGACCACGGCGGGGTCGTCGTCTACCTGCGCGGCCACGAGGGTCGTGGCATCGGCCTCGTCAACAAGCTCCGGGCCTACCGCCTGCAAGAGGACGGCCTCGACACCCTCGACGCCAACCTCGCCCTCGGGCTGCCGGCGGACGCCCGAGACTACGGGGCCGCTGCCGACGTGCTGCGTGACCTGGGGCTCACCCGCGTCCGGTTGCTGAGCAACAACCCCGAGAAGCGACGTCAGCTCGGCGAGCACGGCATCGAGGTCACCGACCTGGTGCCGCTCGTCGTCGGCGTCGGCGCCTTCAACGAGGGATACCTCGACACCAAGCGCGACCGCATGGGTCACGAGCTGCCCGGCCACCTCGGCGCCGACGACTGAGCCCGAGCCGGCTGACCCCGGGGCCCGGAGCGCGTCCCCGCCGGGGTACAGGCGGGAGTACCATGGACGTCGGCTGTCACGAGCGGCCACCGTCTCACCCGGCCGAGCGATCCGCAGATCCCTGCACCGCGCCTCCGTCCGACCCGTTGCGCCGCATCACGCGCCCGGTCGTCGACGTCCGCCGGGACCTCGACCCCTGCCTCGGAGTGCCCCCGTGTCCGTACCCACCGTCGATCCGTCGACGTCGTCCGCCCCCACCACCAACAAGCGCTCGCGCGTCATCGTCGCGAGCCTCATCGGCACCTCGATCGAGTTCTACGACTTCTACGTCTACGCGACCGCCGCGGTGCTGGTCTTCCCGACGATCTTCTTCGCCAACGACGACCCCGCCGTGGCGCGGCTCGCCTCGTTCGCGGTCTTCGGCGTCGCGTTCATCGCCCGGCCGGTCGGGTCGATCGTCTTCGGTCACTTCGGCGACCGCATCGGCCGCAAGGGCACCCTCGTGGCCTCGCTGCTGACGATGGGCATCGCGACGGTGCTGATCGGCTGCATCCCGGCCGGCACCACGCCCGGCTGGGCGGTCGCCGGCCCGGCCTGCCTCGTCGTGCTGCGCTTCTGCCAGGGCCTCGGCCTCGGCGGCGAGTGGAGCGGCGCCGCGCTGCTCGCGACCGAGAACGCCCCGGCGAACCGCCGTGCCATCTACGGCACGTTCCCCCAGCTCGGTGCGCCCATCGGATTCATCATCGCCAACCTGCTCTTCGTGCTGCTGAACACGACCCTCACCGAGGAGCAGTTCCTGGCCTGGGGCTGGCGCCTGCCGTTCCTGGCGAGCGCCGTGCTGGTCATCATCGGCCTGTACGTGCGGTTCAAGCTGATCGAGACCCCGGCGTTCCAGAAGGTCGTCGACTCGGGCAACGTCGCGACGCTGCCGCTCGCCCGCGTGGTCCGGTCGAGCTGGCGCCCCCTGCTGCTCGGCACGTTCATCATGCTCGCGACCTACACGCTCTTCTACCTGATGACGACGTTCACGCTGACGTTCGGCACGGCCGACGCCGCGGGCGACCCGGCGGGTCTGGGCATCCCCCGGCCGCAGTTCCTCTGGATGCTCATCCTCGGCGTGGTGTTCTTCGGCATCTTCACCCTGGTGTCGGGGCCGCTCGCCGAGAAGTACGGGCGCCGCGCCATGCTCATCTGCGTGACGGCGGGCATCCTCGTCTTCGGCTTCACGTTCGCCCCGCTGTTCGCGGCCGGGGCCCTCGGGGCGCAGGCGCTGCTCATCATCGGCTTCGTCCTGATGGGGCTGACCTTCGGACCCATGGGTGCCGTGCTGCCCGAGCTGTTCCCGACGAGCGTGCGTTATACCGGCTCGGCGATCAGCTACAACGTGGCCAGCATCCTGGGAGCCGCCGTGGCCCCGTTCATCGCCGTGGCGCTCTGGACGGCGGCCGGCGGCAGCACGTGGCTCGTCGGCCTCTACCTGTCGTCGATGGCGGTCCTGACCCTCATCGCGCTCGTGCTCAGCCGGGAGACCCGCGACGTCGACTACGACACGGCCGGCTGACCGGACGCGACGTACCCTGCCGCCCGGCCCGCGCCTCCTGACCAGAGGCGCGGGCCGGTCCCGTGACGCAGGTGGAGGTCACCCGGACGAAGTACGGTCGTAGTCGGCGGTGGCACCGCCCGCGACACCGACCGCCGCACCCCGCGACGCCGGTCACCAGGCACGAGAGGCATCATGAGCTCCGACACACGCGCGCGCACGACGACGTCCGACGGGCAGGAGGCGCGGGTCGACCCCCCGGCCGCGCCCCGGTCACGGTGGGGTCGCCGCCCGCAGCCCGAGGGCCCCCGCGCCACGTTCCGTCAGCTGCTGCCCTACCTCTTCGAGCACAAGAAGGTCATGGCCTTCATCATCGTGCTCAGCGTCCTGGGTGCCGCGGCCTCGCTCGGTCAGCCGCTGCTCGTGCAGCAGGTCATCTCGGCCGTGCAGCAGGGCGTGACGCTCGGGCCCCTCGTCTGGGCGCTGGTCGCGCTGGTCGTCGTGGCCGGGCTGATCAGCGGGTTCCAGCACTACCTGCTGCAGCGCACCGGCGAGGGCGTCGTCCTCTCGAGCCGTCGTCGCCTCGTGGGACGCATGCTCCGGCTGCCGATCAGCCAGTTCGACACGCGCCGGACGGGCGGCCTCGTGTCGCGGGTCGGCTCGGACACCACCCTGCTGCGGGCCGTGCTCGCCCAGGGGCTCGTCGAGGCGATCGGCGGCAGCCTGACCTTCGTCGGCGCCCTGGTCGGCATGTTCCTGATCGACCCGGTGCTGCTCGGACTGACCGTGCTCGTCGTCGCCGTCTCGGTCGTCGTCGTCGTGCTGTTGTCCGGCCGCATCCGCGTGGCGAGCCGCCAGGCGCAGGAGAAGGTGGGTGACCTGACGGCCGCCGTCGAACGTGCCATCAGCTCGGTCCGCACGATCCGCGCCTCGGGCGCCACCGACCGCGAGATCGTGGCCGTCGAACGGGACGCCGAGGGGGCCTACCAACGGGGGTTGCAGGTGGCGCGCATCTCGGCCCTCGTCGTGCCGATCTCGTCCGTCGCGCTGCAGGCGTCGTTCCTCGTCGTGCTCGGCGTCGGGGGGTACCGGGTGGCGAGCGGTGCCATCGAGATCGCCTCGCTCGTCTCGTTCGTGCTCTTCCTCTTCCTCATGATCATGCCGCTCGGTCAGGCGCTCGGTGCCGTGCTCAGCGTCAACCAGGCCTTGGGGGCGCTCGGGCGCATCCAGGAGATCCTCGACCTGCCGAGCGAGACCGACGGGGACGAGCGCCTCGCGGCCGAGGTCGCGTCCCGCGAGGTCGGTGCCGGCGACGGTCCCGACACGGGGGACGACATCGCCGTCCGGTTCGACGACGTGCACTTCCGCTATCCCGATTCGCCTGTGGCCACCGGGACAGCGACGGGCGACTCGCGGGTCTCCGACGAACCCGGCCACGACTCGGGCGTGGGCCCCGTCGACGACGACCTCACGGTCCTGCGTGGCGTGAGCTTCTCGGTGCCCGTCGGCAAGCGCACGGCCCTCGTCGGCCCCTCGGGAGCCGGCAAGAGCACGATCCTGTCGCTCATCGAGCGCTTCTACGACCCGACCTCGGGTGCCGTGCGCGTGGGCGGGGCCGACGTCCGCACCCTCGACCGGCGCGACCTCCGCTCCCGCATCGGCTACGTCGAACAGGACGCACCCGTGCTCGCCGGGACGATCCGCGACAACCTCACCCTGGGGTCGCCCGAGGCGACGGACGACGACTGCCGTCGGGTCCTCGAGGCCGTGAACCTGACCGCCGTGCTCGAACGCGGCGACCAGGGTCTCGACGCCCAGGTGGGCGAGGACGGGGTGATGCTCTCCGGGGGCGAACGCCAGCGCCTGGCCATCGCCCGCACGCTGCTCAACGCGCCGCCGATCCTGCTGCTCGACGAGTCGACCTCGAGTCTCGACGGCCTGAACGAGCAGCGCCTCCGCGAGGCGATCGACGCGGTCGCCGAGAACCGCACGCTCATCGTCATCGCCCACCGGCTGTCGACCGTGGTCGACTCCGACCAGATCGTCGTCGTCGAGGCCGGCCGCGTGGTGGGCGTGGGCACCCACTCCGAACTGGTGCAGACGACGCCGCTCTACAAAGACTTGGCGAAGCACCAGCTCCTCGTCTGAGACCGGGGTGCGCGGGCGTCGGCGCACGGCCGCGACGCCGTGCGACGATGGCCCGATGAGCGACGTCGCCCCCACCGTCCTGACCCACGTCGACCGCGGGGTCGGTGTGCTCACCCTCAACCGCCCGCAGAAGATCAACGCGGTGACGCTCGAGATGCTGGGGCTCGTCGAGCAGGCGCTCGACGTCTGGGAGGACGATCCGGGGGTCTCGTCGGTGCTGCTGCGGGGCGCCGGGCCCCGGGGGTTCTGTGCCGGGGGCGACATCGCGTGGATCCACGCCAACGCCACGACGGACCCGCGACGCAGCGGCGACATGTGGCGGCGCGAGTACCGGGGAACGCTGCGTCTGGCGCGCTGGTCGAAGCCGATCGTGTCGCTCCTCGACGGCATCGCGCTGGGGGCGGGCGTCGGGCTCGGCGGTCACGTCACGCCCCGCATCGTCACCGAACCCAGCTCGGTGGGCATGCCGGAGACCCGCCTCGGGCTCTCCCCCGACGCGGGCGGCAGTTTCTTGCTGTCGCGGGCCCCGGGCGAGCTCGGCACCCCTCTCGCCCTGACCGGTCGTGCGATGACGGCTGCCGATGCCCTGCACACGGGCTTCGCCGACCTGTTCGTCCCGTCGTCCGAGCTGACGCGGGTCCTGCCGGCCCTGGCCGACGGGGGCCCCGACGCCGTGCGGGCACTCGGCGCGGACGCGGGACCGTCCGACCTCGCCGCGGCCGCCGAGTGGATCGACGACGCCTATCGGGGCGACGACGCGCGGACGATCGTGGGACGACTCCGCGACCTCTCGTATTCGGGTCTCGCCGATGCCGGAGCCGTGGCCGACGACCTCGAGGCGGCCTCGCCCACGTCGGTGGTGCTGACCCTGGAGGCGCGGCGGCGGGCGGCCCGTCTGCCCGACCTCGAGGCGGTGCTGGGGCAGGAACTGGGCATCGTCACCTCGCTCGCCGCCTCGCCGGACCTCGTCGAGGGCGTCCGCGCCCGGGTGATCGACAAGGACCGCTGCCCCCGATGGTCACCGCCGACCCTCGCCGAGGTCGACGTCGCCGCGACCATCGCGACGGTCGACTGGACGACTCGCCTCTGACCGAGGGGCGAGCGTCGTCCGCCCGTCGCAGACCGCGGCCGCTGCTGCCGACCGCAGACCGGCGGGCCACCCCGGCAGCAGCCCGAAGGCCGCGCGACGACCGCCGCCGGGTTAGAGGCGGATCACGCGTCCCTCGTCCGCGGAACGACGCGCGGCCTCGATCACTTCGAGTGCCCGGACGGCGTCCCAGGGGTCGACCGGCAGCTCGCCCTCGCCCCGGAGGGCACCGGCCAGCTGCGAGTAGAACGCGGGGTAGCACCCCGGATCGGTGGGCTCGTCGCGGCGTGCGCCGTCGCTGACCACGACGCCCGCACGGCGGCCGGCGTCGACACCGAAGGCGGGGTCGGTCGGCGCGACCCCCGACGCCAGCTGGGCCTCTTGCGGGTCGAGACCGTGCACCTCGTACGCCCCCGCCGACCCCAGCACACGGAACCTCGGCCCGGGCAGGGCCGCCACGTGGCTCATCGCCAGCCGCGACCGCCGACCGCCCTCGTGCTCGAACGACAGGAACACGTCGTCGTCGGCCGTGCCGGTCGGGCGGCGGGTCGCGATCTCGGCGTGGACCGCCCGGACCGGCCCCAGGAGTCGCATCACCTGGTCGACGAGGTGCGGGCCCAGGTCGAACAGGATGCCCCCACCGTCGGCCGGGGTCGCCCGACGCTTCCAGCCGGCGCGGTTCTCGAGCTTCCAGGGTTCGAAGCGTGACTCGACGGTGTGCACGTCGCCCAGCTCGCCCGACCCCGTGAGGCGCGTGGCCGTCAGGAAGTCGCCGCCCCCCCGCCGGTTCTGGTAGACGGTCAGCGGCCGGCCCAGCGATTCGGCGAGCCCGACGAGCCCGCGGGCGTCGGCGGCCGAGGTCGCGAGCGGCTTGTCGACGACGACGGCCGCTCCGGCCCGCAGGGCACGCGTCGCGGTCTCGACGTGGGTGTCGTTGGGGGTGGCCACGACGACAAGGTCGAGTTCACGCCGCCAGAGCTCGTCGACGTCGGCGACGACCTCGGCCCCGGGATGCGCCGCGGCGGCCTGGCCTGCACGGTCGGGGTCGCGCGTGACGACGGCGTCGACCTGCCAGGCCGGGTCGGCGGCCAGCAGCGCGCCGTGGAACACCCGGCCCGCGAGTCCGTAGCCCACGATGCCGACACGCAGCGGCTCGACGGCCCTCATGCGGCGGCGAACGGGTCGGGGGTCAGCACGTACACCGTCTCGAGGTACTCGTGGATGCCCTCGGCACCGCCCTCACGGCCGAGGCCCGACGACTTGACGCCGCCGAACGGCCCCGAGGCGTTGGACACCACGCCGACGTTGAGGCCGAGCATGCCGGTCTGCAGTCGTTCGGCGAGTCGCTGCCCCCGGGCGAGGCGCGGGTGAAGGCGTAGGCCACGAGCCCGAACTCGGTGTCGTTCGCGAGGTGGACGCCCTCGGCCTCGTCCCGGAACGTCGAGATCGCCAGGACCGGGCCGAAGATCTCGGTGGTCAGGATCTCGCTGCCGGGGGCGACGCCCGACACGACGGTCGGCTCGAAGAAGGTGCCGGGCCCGTCGACGGGGGGGCCGCCGGGCTCGACCACCGCCCCGCGGTCGACCGCGTCGCGGACGAGCCGGTCCGCCTTGTCGCCGGCCCGGCCGTCGCTCAACGGGCCCCCGGCGACCCCGCCGCCGGTCCCCGCGCCCACCCGGAGTCCGCGCACGCGCTCGACCACCCTGGCGGTGAACTCGTCGGCGACCGACTCGTGCACGATGAACCGGTTGGCGGCCGTGCACGCCTGGCCGACGTTGCGGAACTTCGCCTGCATCGCACCCTCGACCGCGGCGTCGAGGTCGGCGTCGTCGAAGACCACGAAGGGGGCGTTGCCGCCGAGCTCCATCGAGGTGCGCAGCACCTGCGCGGAGGCCTGCGTCAACAGCGGCGAGCCGGGCGGCGTCGACCCCGTGAAGCTGAGCTTCCGGAGGCGCGGGTCGCGGATCAGGGGCTCGCACACGTCGTTCGCCGACGGCGTCGTCACGACGTTCACCACCCCGTCGGGCACGCCCGCCTCGGCGAGCAGGGCGGCGAAGGCGAGGGTGGTGAGCGGCGTCAGCTCGGCCGGTTTGACGACCACCGTGCAGCCGGCCGCGAGGGCGGGCGCGATCTTGCGGGTCGCCATGGCGAGGGGGAAGTTCCAGGGGGTGATCAGCAGGCAGGGGCCCACCGGGCGGTGCAGCACCGTCGTCCGGCCGGTGCCCTCGGGGTTGGTGCCGTAGCGACCCGAGACGCGCACGGCCTCTTCCGAGAACCAGCGGAGGAACTCTCCGCCGTAGGTGACCTCGCCGAGCGACTCGTCCAGCGGCTTGCCCATCTCGAGCGTCATCAGCAGGGCGAAGTCGTCGCGCCGCTGCATCAGCAGCTCGAAGGCGCGGCGCAGCACCTCGCTGCGGTGCCGGGGAGACGTCGCCGCCCAGTCGTCCTGCGCGGCGACCGCGGCGTCGAGGGCCCGCAGGCCGTCGGCGGGAGTCGCGTCGGCCACCGCGACGACGACCTCACCCGTGGCGGGGTCGACGACGTCGATGGTGTCGCCCGAGGACGACGGGCCCCACGAGCCCCCCACGAAGAGACCGGTGGGCACGGCCTCGATCACCCGACGAAGCTCGGCAGCCGTCACGACCGGGCTGTTCACGCCGAGGCCCCGGTCGAGCCGTCGACGTCGGACGACGTCATGGTGCGGACGCCGGCCGCGCGCAGCTCGGCCAGGGCGGCCTCGCTCGGCGCCGGGGCCACACCCGCCACGAGGTCGGTCAGCACGGTCACCGAGTGACCCGCGGCGACGGCGTCGAGGGCCGAGGCCCGGACGCAGTGGTCGGTCGCCAGACCGACGACCTCGACCTCGTCGACGCCCGTCGCGGCGAGGACGTCACCGAACGGCCGCCCGTCGTCGCCGAGCCCGTCGAACAGCGAATAGGCCGGTCGCCCGTCGCCTTTGAGCACGTGGACGTCGACGAGCGCGGTGTCGAGCTCGGGGTGGTAGTCGGCGCCGGTCGAACCCTGCACGCAGTGCGTCGGCCACGAATCGACGAAGTCGGGCTCGGTGCTGAAGTGGCCGCCGTTGTCACCGTCGGGCGCGTGCCAGTCGCGACTGGCGACCACGAGGTCGTACCGGTCGCGGTGGGCGCGGAGGTGGTCGGTGACCGCCTGCGCGACGTGGGCGCCGCCGGTGACCCCGAGCGCGCCTCCTTCGGTGAAGTCGTTCTGGACGTCGATGACGAAGAGTGCTCTGGTCATGCGACCATTCTCGCGCGCCGCACCGACAGCGGCCCGCCTCAGCTGTTGGCCAGGTTGTCGCCGCAGCTGTAGACGGCCGTCGTCAGGGTGTCGAGGGCGGCCCGCGCGTTGTCCTGCACGGAGCCGATCGCGTAGAAGGCGAAGGTGAGCTTGGTGCCGTCCGCCGCGTCGACGGTGCCCGCGAGCGTGTAGGCCGTGTCGATCCAGCCGGTCTTGGCGTGCACGGCGCCTCGCGCCACCGCGTTCGAGCCCGTGAAACGGGAGGCGAGCGTGCCCGTCTTGCCCGACACCGGGAGGGCGTCGTAGACGACGCCCAGGCCGTGCTCGCGGTTCAGCACCTGGATCATGAGCCGCGCGACGAAGGTCGACGGCACGGCGTCGTTCTCGCTCAGGCCGGACCCGTCGATGATCGTGAGCGACGACGTGTCGAGACCGTAGGTCGACGAGAGGACGGTCTTGTAGAGGGTCGTGAGCGACGCGGCCGACCCGTCGGCACCGGACGCCTTCGACGAGACGCGCGCGAGCATCTCGGCGAGGGTGTTGTCGGAGGTCGGCAGCAGCTGCGAGATCAGGCGGCTGACCGGCTGGGACGACACCTGGGCGATGACGGTGCCGCTCGTGGCGGTGCCCTGGGTCATGGTGGCGGAGTCGGCGCCGACCACGCCCGCGGTGACGAGCGCGGACCGGAAGGCGTCGCCCGCGCGGGCGACGGGATCGGTGCTGCGCGGACTCGTCTGGGCCGCGGGGTTCGCCCGGTCGCCGTCGACCATGAGCGCGGTGACCTCGGAGTGGTAGCCGATGGTCTGCTCGGTGCGCTTCCAGGACGGGTCCCACTTGTCGGCGGGGTTCCAGAAGGTGGCGTCGAGCGTGATCTGCGTGAGGGGCTGCTCGCCGAGCGACGCCTTCACCTGGGTCGCGAGGTCGGCGACCGTGGGGGCCCCGGCGTACACGCTCGAACCCGTGGCACTGAGCGTGGCGTCGCCGCCGCCGACCAGGGACACGGCACCCGTCCCGGCGTCGCCGGTCACCCGGGTGGTGAGACGGGCGTCGGGCCCGAGGACCGACAGGGCGACCGCGCTCGTCAGGGTCTTCAGCACGCTGCCCGTGCGCGCCGGGGTCGAGCCGTTGCGGTCGAAGAGGACCTCACCCGTGGTGGCGTTGACCACGCTGCCCTCGAACTGGGCCAGACGGGCGTCGGACGCGGCACCGGCGACCGAGCAGGTCCGCAGACGCGTGGCCGCCGGGATGACGCCCGGTACCGACCGTGCGGGGTCGGCCGTGGGGGCCGCGGTCGGTGTGATCGTGACCGCCGGCTCGGGGCCCGGGGCGGCGGCCCGCGCCGTCGTGGCCCGGGCGCGGTCGCTGCCCCGGCGGCGACGGCGCCTCCGCCGAGCAGGGCGAACACGAGGACGCCCGCCGTCACGAGGACCCCTCGCGGCCGCGACGAGACCCAGCGCCACACGGACGAGCCCGACCCGGTGGACGGGACCGGGGCCGCATCGCGGGGCCCGGCGCCGACACCACCCGTGGTCGCCTCGGGACGGTCGTGACGTGGCTCACCCTGATCACTCATCGAGGACATCATACGGAGCGTCGCGCCGACGTCATCCCTCGGAGGGGTACCGCACGCCGATCTGCCGTCGGACCTCGTCCATCGTGCGCATGCCGCCCACGCCGTCGGCGGCGGTCAGCAACGGACTCTCGGGCTCGCCCGCCGCGACGACCCGTTCGAGCTCGAGCGCCTGGTGGTGCATGCCGCGCAGTCCGCCCTCGTCGGCGTCGAAGCGCTCGACCACGGCGTCGTCCGAGTCGCGCACGGTGAAGCCGCCGGGCGCGTAGAACGTGTCGTCGACGTCGATGCGACCGGCGGTGCCGAGCAGCGTCGCCGTGTTGCGGCCCGAGGTGTCGAGGGCGGCGTACAGCTGGGCCGTCGCACCCGACGCGTGACCGAGCTGGATCGCGACGCGGGCGTCGACGCCCTGGTCGCTGAGCGTGGCGGAGGCCGAGACCGTCGAGGGCGCCCCGAGCAGGTCGTCCGCGAACGACACCGGGTACACCCCGAGGTCGAGCAGGGCCCCGCCGCCGAGGGCCGGGTCGTTGATGCGGTGGTGGGGATCGGTGGGCAGCGACTGGACGTGCACGGCCGTCAGGAGGCGCACCTCGCCGATGACGCCGGAGCGCACGACCTCGCGCAGTCGCGCGCTCTGCGGCGTGTAGCGCGTCCACATCGCCTCGAGGACGACCACGCCGGCCTCGCGAGCGGCCGCGTAGACCCTCTCGGCCTCGGAGGCGTTCACGGTGAAGGACTTCTCGACGAGGACGTGCTTGCCGGCGGCGACGGCCGAGAGGGCGTTCTCGGCGTGGAACGGGTGCGGGGTGGCGACGTAGACCACGTCGACCTCGGGATCGGCCACCAGGTCGTCGTAGCTGCCGTGCGCCCCCGGGACCCCGGCACGGTCGGCGAACTCGCGCGCCTTGGCCAGGTCGCGGGACCCGACGGCGGAGACGGACAGCCCCGCCCCCAGCAGGTCGGAGGTGAAGGTGGCGGCGATGCCGCCGGCGCCGAGGATTCCCCATCGAAGTGTCATGCGGACTGTCTACCAGCCACCGCCGACGGCGAGGCCCTCCGGTACGAGTCCCTGGACCACCTCGCCGGTCAGCAGGCGTACCAGCGACTGGCCGAGCGGACGAAGTCCGGGCTGTCGTCCGGCGCTCCCCCGTGCACGGCGGCGAACCCGACGCAGGCGTGGGCGAGGTCTCCGCGGAAGTCCGGTCGATAGACGGCCGCGCGGTGCGGAGCCGAGGCCCACCACTTGGCGGCGGCGACGTCGCCCGTGGTCGCGGTGCCGCCGGCGAGGTTGCCGTCGCAGCCGACCGGGGGCACCCCGTCGCTGCGGACCACCTCGCCCTTGTGCCCCCAGGCGCTCAACGGATCGGGGCTCGGGTCGCCGGCGACCCAGAAGAGGTACTGCTCGAGGCATGCGTCGTGGCGCACGTTCGCGGCCGGCAGCAGTCCGAGGCACGCCGCCTCGCGCTGCTCCTCGTAGGCCGTGCGGAACGCGTCGAGGTCGGCGGCGGTGGTGCCCGTCGCGCCGCTCGCGGCGTCGGAGGCGCCCGTCGCGCCGCTCGGGGCGCCGGCAACGGGCTGCGCGGGCGAGGGGACGGAGGCGCTGGTGGCGTCGTCGACGCACCCCGCGCCTCCTGCGTCCTCGGCCGTGGACTCGGCCCCGGGTCCGGGGTCGCCACTCGCGAGGACCACCGTCGTCGGCCCGTCGGCCACGCCGGCCGTCGCGAGGGCCGAGGAGTCGCCTCCGGCCCAGACGACGAGGAGGATGCCTGCCAGGACGGCGGCGAGCAGCGCGGTGCAGATCACACGGAGGGGCATGCGGGCCACCTCCTTCCGGGGACCGGTGGGCGTCGCAGATCGACCGTAGGGCGACGGGACGAGGCCCGTGGGCCGTTCGGGGTACAACCCGGCCACGCGCTCACCACTACTGGGGGCGCAGGGACCGGGGACGAGGGCCTCGGAGCAGCGCACCCTCGGCACGGCCCACGGACGAGAACAGCCCCGGGTCGTCGTGACCCGGGGCTGTGGTGGAGCCGCTTATCAGAATCGAACTGATGACCTTCTCATTACGAGTGAGACGCTCTACCGACTGAGCTAAAGCGGCGGGACCGACCTCGGTCGGCTGCCCGTGCCTCGCGGCACGATTAGACACTGTACAGGATCAGCGGACCTCGCGTGTCACGAGGCGACCGAGCTCGACGAAGCTGGCCTCCATGCGGGCACGCAGGCTGTACCGCATGTCGCTGAGGTGGTCCCCGTCGTCGTCGTCGATCCACTCGGCCCAGGCGTGGCGGAGGGTGGCGATGCTGACCAGGGACACCAGGTGCGCGCGGCTGAGCAACGAGGCGTCGACGGCGTCGTCCGCCACCCCTTCGTCGGCCGCCATGCGCTGCGCGACGACGGTCGTCAGGCGCTCCTCGAAGACCCGCGTCGACGCGATGCGACGGGCCAGCAGGTCGGGGTGCGCCCGGAGCACCCGGCGGCGGAGGACGACCAGTTCGCGATCGACCGTCGCCGACTCGACGGCGTGCGTCAGCAGCTGGATGAGGCTCGACAGCACGGGCTCGTCGCGCTGGGCCACGAACCGCTCGAGGTCGCGACCGTCGGGCAGCGCCGGCGGATCGCCGACGACGGCCTCTTCCTTGGACGGGAAGTAGTTGAAGAAGGTCCGCGGCGAGACGTCGGCCCGGCGGCTGACCATGTCGACCGTGACCGCGTCGAGCCCGTGTTCGACGATGAGGTCGAGGACGGCGACCTGGATCGCTCGTCGGGTGGCCAGACGTTTGCGCTCGCGCAGGCCGGGGGCGGCGTTCGGGTCGCTCATCAGGCCATCATCGCGCATGCACCCGGGGAAAGGGGTGGACGGCCACCTCGCCGACCCGGTGCTCGTGGCGCTGCCACGCGCCGGTCAGCGGGTGGCGTGACGACTGACGACGACCAGCATGGCCTCGAGCGCCATGGCCGGCGACACGTTGGCCTCGATGCGGCGGCGGGCCAGAGCGATCGCGTCGAGCACGGCCAGGGTCGCGGCCGGGGTGGAGGCGGCCGCCGCGGCGTCGAGCTGTGCCCGGATGGCCTCGTTGATGGGCTGCTCGTCGACGCCGAGCTGCAGCAACAGGACGTCGCGGTACAGCGAGAGGAGGTCGACCATGATGCGGTCGATCCCGTCGCGGAGGCTCCGGGTCGCCCGGCGCTTCTGGTCGTCCTCGAGGGCACGCAGCTGGCTGCGCAGGGCCGGAGGCACGGTGCCACCCGGTTCGACGCCCAGCGACCGCAACGCACTCGCCCGTTCTTCGGCGTCGCGCTCTTCCGTGATCGCCTTCGCGTCGTCACCGGCGACCGCGAGCAGGGTGGCCGCCGCGATGACGGCGTCCGAGACGCTGCGGATGCCCAGGGCGGTCTCGAGGGTCTGTCGACGTCGCGACCTCGCCGAGGTGTCGAGTGCCAGGCGCCGCGCCATGCCGATGTGGCTCTGGGCCTCGCGGGCCGCCACGAGCGCGATCTCGGGGTCGACGCCGTCACGGGCCTCGAGGAGCGCGGCGACGTCGCCCACGGCGGGCATGCGGAGGCGCACGCTGCGGACGCGGGAGCGGATCGTCGGGATGAGGTCGGCCTCGCTCGGGGCGCACAACAGCCAGACCGTCCGCGGCGGCGGCTCTTCGAGCGCCTTGAGCAGGAGGTTCGAGGTGCGTTCGGTCATGCGGTCGGCGTCCTCGATGACGACCACCCGGTAGCGACCCACCGACGGCGAGAACTGGCTCGCCGCGACCAGCGACCGGACCTCGTCGATCGTGATGATGATGCGCTCCGTGCTCAGGACCGCGAGGTCGGGGTGCGACCTGGCGGCGACCTGCCGGAGGGTGGCCTCTTCGTCGGCCGGTTCTCGTGAGAGCAACGCGGCCGCGAAGGCGTAGGCGAGGTTCGAGCGGCCCGAGCCGGGCGGCCCGGTGATGAGCCACGAGTGGGTCATCGAGGCGTTGCCGGGCTGCGTGGAGGCCGCCGCGGTCAACGCCTCGATGGCATCGGGCTGACCCGTGAGGTGTTCCCAGAGGGGCATGGTCAGCGTGCGCCCTCGGCTCGGGGACCGACCGCGCCGGTCACTCGGCCGTGGCCTCCGGCGCCGCCGCCGCCTCGGCCGCCGGAGCCTTCTTGGCCGGCGCCTTCCGGGCGGCCGTCGTCGACGCCTTCGCGGTCGTCGCCTTCGCGGTCGTCGCCTTCGCGGTCGACGCCTTCGCGGTCGTCGCCTTCTTGGCCGGCGCCTTGGTGGTTGTCGCCTTCTTCGCCGGTGCCTTCTTCGCGGGTGCCTTCTTGGCGGCCGTCTTGGGCTTGGCCGGCCCCTTGGCCCGCTTGTCGGCGAGCAGCTGGACGGCGCGGTCGAAGTCGACCTCTTCGACCGTCTCACCGCGCGGGATGGTGGCGTTCGTCTCGCCGTCGGTGACGTAAGCGCCGAACCGCCCGTCCTTCACCTTGATGGGCTTGCCGCTGACCGGGTCGGCCTCGAACTCCTTCAAGGCGCTGCTGGCCTTGCGGGCGCCGTACTTCGGCTGGGCGTAGAGCTCGAGCGCCCCGGGCAGGTCGATCTCGAAGATCTGGTCCTCGCTCGTCAGCGACCGGGTGTCGGTCCCCTTCTTGAGGTAGGGGCCGTAACGCCCGTTCTGGGCCTGGATCTCGTCGCCGCTCTCGGGGTCGGTGCCGACGGTGCGGGGCAGGTCGAGCAACCGCAAGGCCGTGTCGAGGTCGATCGTGTCGACGCCCATGCTCTTGAAGAGCGACGCCGTGCGTTCTTTCGGAGCGGCGGCCTTCTTGGCAGGGGCTTTCTTCGCCGGAGCCTTCTTCGCCCCGGTCGTGGTCGTGGCGGCAGCCGCGGACTCGGTCACCTCGCCGGTCGCCGGGTCGGCCACGATCTCGTCGGTCGCCGACTCGGGAGTCCGCTCGGTGACGTACGGGCCGAAGCGGCCGTCCTTGGCGATGACCTCCTTGCCGGTCTCGGGGTTGAGCCCCAGCACGCGGTCGCCGACGACGGGGGCATCGATCAACTCACGCGCCTTCTCGGCGGTCAACTCGTCGGGAGCGAGGTCTTCGGGCACGTTCACGCGACGCGGGGTCTCGGGGTCGTCGCCGGGCGCCTCGAGGTAGGGACCGTAGCGACCGATGCGCAGGGTCACGCCGTCGGCGAGCACGATGGAGTTGATGTCGCGCGCGTCGATCTCGCCCAGGTTGTCGATGACCTTGCGGAGACCACGGTGCGACTCGTTGCCGAAGTAGAAACCGTTCAACCAGTCCACGCGGTCGGCGTCGCCGCCGGCGATGAGGTCGAGGTCGTCCTCCATGCTGGCCGTGAAGTCGTACTCGACGAGGTCGGCGAAATAGTCCTCGAGCAGACGGACCACCGAGAACGCGATCCAGTTCGGGACGAGGGCCGTGCCGCGCGGCGTGACGTAGCCACGGTCGACGATCGTCGACATGATGGCGGCGTAGGTCGAGGGGCGTCCGATGCCGAGCTCTTCGAGGGTCTTGACCAGGCTCGCCTCGGTGTAGCGCGGCGGTGCCGACGTGTCGTGCCCCTTCGCCTCGACCTCGTCGAGGCCGAGTGCCTGACCGGCGGTCAGTGGGGGCAGCTTGGCCTCGGCGGGTTCGGCCGTGCCGTGGCGGTCCTCGTCGCGACCCTCTTCGTAGGCGTTGAGGAACCCGCGGAACGTGATGACCGTGCCGGATGCGGCGAACTCGGCGAGCGTCCCGGTGGCGGCGCGGGGAGCGATGCCCTCGACCGTCCCCGAGGTCGTCGCCGACACGACGACCGACGCGGTCGATCCCTTGGCGTCCGCCATCTGCGAGGCGACCGTGCGCTTCCAGATGAGGTCGTAGAGCTTCCAGTCGTTGCCCCGCAGGACGTTCTGCATCTCGGACGGCGTCTTGAAGGTGTCGCCCGAGGGCCGGATGGCCTCGTGCGCCTCTTGGGCGTTCTTGCTCTTGCCCGTGTACAGCCGCGGCTTGTCGGGGACCGTGTCGGACCCGTAGAGCTTGGCGGCCTGGCTGCGCGCCGCACCGATCGCCTGCTGGGACAGCGCCGGCGAATCGGTGCGCATGTAGGTGATGTGGCCGTTCTCGTAGAGCGACTGCGCGACGCTCATGGTCTGCCGGGCGGAGAACCGCAGCTTGCGCGCCGCCTCCTGCTGGAGGGTCGACGTCGTGAAGGGAGCAGCCGGACGACGGGTGTGGGGCTTCGAGTCGACCGAGCCGACGACGATCTCGACGTCGGAGGAACTCAACGCCTCGGCGAGCGCACGCGACGCGGCCTCGTCGAGCGCGACGGCCTCGCCCTTCAGCCGACCCCGGTCGTCGAAGTCGCGCCCGGCGGCGACGCGTCCCCCGTTGACTCGGACGAGGCGCGACCCGAAGGCGACCTTCGCCTCGCCCTCGGCCGCGACGGGCTCGAAGGTCGCGGTGAGGTCCCAGTACGACGCGGAGACGAACGCGAGGCGTTCGCGTTCGCGGTCCACGACGAGACGCGTCGCGGCCGACTGGACGCGGCCGGCGGACAGCCCCGGTCCGACCTTGCGCCACAGCACGGGCGAGACCTCGTAGCCGTAGAGGCGGTCGAGGATGCGGCGGGTTTCTTGCGCGTCGACGAGGGCGGTGTCGAGGTCACGCGTGTTCTCTTGCGCCTTCTGGATGGCGTCCTTGGTGATCTCGTGGAACACCATGCGCTTGACCGGCACCTTGGGCTTGAGTTCTTGCAGGAGGTGCCACGCGATGGCCTCGCCTTCGCGGTCCTCGTCTGTCGCGAGGTAGAGCTCGTCGGCGTTCTTCAAGGCGCGCTTGAGGTCGGAGACCGTCTTCTTCTTGGCGTCCGAGACGACGTAGTAGGGCTCGAATCCGTTCTCGACGTCGACGGAGAACTTGCCCATCGACCCCTTCTTCAGCTCGGCCGGGAGGTTCTTGGGCTCGACGAGGTCGCGGATGTGGCCGACGGAGGCCAGCACCTCGTATCCGTCGCCGAGGTACTGCCCGATCGTCTTGGCCTTGGCGGGCGACTCGACGATGACCAGTTTCTTCGTGCCTGGCACGGGACTCCTTGGGTGGTGGTGCGGCGACCCGGTCCGACGGACCGGGCGAGGGGCTGCAGGGCGAGGACGGGGTGCTCGATCGCTCCCACCGACCCCGAGGAACGTCGGGAGCCGTGCAGCCGACAGCCACACCATACACACCCGACGCCCGGGCCCTCTTCACGGACCGCCACCCCGGGGCGGGGCCGTCGGGGGCGGCGAACCGGCCGTCGCCCGGGCCCTGACGGCGAGGGGACCGAGGGCCGTCGAGACCTCTACGGTGACCTCCGCGCCGGTGACGACGCAGGCCGAGAGCGCGACGCCGTTCGCCTCCGCGGTCGCGGCGGCCCGGTCGCAGACGGCGCCGACGACGGCCCCCGACAGGGCGTCGGCGGCCGCGAGCGCCGGGCGTCGGCCGCCCCGGCCGTGCGCGACCGGATGGCGAGGGCTGAGTGCGATCCGACGAGCGCGACGGCGAGGACCGTGATCGTCACGAGCCCGGCGGCCGACAGGACGCTCGAGCTGCCGCGGTCGCTCGCCAGCACGTGGCGGACGGTCATCGCCCGGCCGTCGGTGCGCAGCTGCGGGAGGTCAACGTGACCTCGCCGACGGGGCCGACCCGCACCTCCCGGCGGAGGTCGACGCAGACGAGGTCGGCGCCGACGGACTCGGACATCGCGGCTCCCGGCGCGAGCCTCTCCAGGGTCGCCCCGACCGAGCCGCGATCGCCCCGGGCGGTCTGTCGTGCCACCACGGCCGCGGCGTCCGCGAGGCGGACCGACTGCGAGGTGACACCCAGACTCGCGACGACGAACGCGACGACCAGGATCACGGCGGGCATCGTCATCGCGAACTCGACCGTCGCGCTTCCCCTCTCACCGTCGACACGACGGACCAGACGGACGAGGCACCCACGGACCCTGGGCGTCGCGACGGCGATCATCCGACCGACAGGGCCGACCGGACCAGGTCGGACAGGATGCCCCGGACCTCGTCCGACCTCATGATGGTGACGAGCAGGCCGGCGAAGCCCACCGCGGCCATGATCACGATGGCGTACTCGGCCGTGGCCGCACCGTCGTCGGCCCGGACGACGCGACGGGCGACGGAGGCGAGGCGGCACGCGGCCGAGGTACGGCAGGTGGAGGACGGAGCGCTCGTCGTGGGGACGGCGGGCGAAGGGGTCGCGGCAACGGTCATGATGTTCCTCTCGTGGGTGTCGGCACCTCTCCGGTGACGATCCGAGCCTGGCGGCATTGCGCGGACGGCCCACCGCCGTCGTCCTCTGCTGGGGACGGCCGGTCACCACGAGCCCGCTGTGGACGACACGAGTGACACCACCAGCGGGACGACGCCGATGACCAGGAACGCCGGCAGGATGCACACGCCGAGCGGCAGCATCAGGGTGACCCCGAGCCGCCCCGCAGCGGTCTGCGCTGCCGTGCGGGCCTCCAGTCGCAGCTCTCGGGCCTCGGAGCGCAGGAGCAACCCCGCCGGCGCCCCGGCACGACGGGACAGGTCGAGGACCGCCTCGCACCGACGCCGCTCGACCCGGTCGGCGGTCTCGTCGACCGAGCCCGCGGCTCCCCGTGGCCCGGGCACGACGGCCTCGAGCCCGCACGAGGCGACCGCCTCGTCGACGGCGGCGAGGCCGGACGACCACGAGGCTCCCCCGGACAGCGCCACGGCGAGGAGCTCGGGGCGCAACCCCGGCACCCTCGACGACGGCAGGGCACGACGGACGAGTCGGGCGTTCCACCGACGCGCCACGACCACGAGACACCCCGCGACGCCGACGCACGCCCATCCGATCGGGGTGCCGACGAGCACCGCGCCGGTGTCGAAGCCCAGCCCCGAGGAGAAGAGGAGGCCCACGGGCGGGAGGGCGAGGACCACGTTCGCCGTCGCCCGTGGTCCGCTCAAGGCCACCTGGACGTCGCGGCGGGCCTCGTCGGCCGCCCGGAGGGCCGACACGAGGGAGTGGAGGCAGTCGGCCATCGGTGCACCGCTCGTCTCGGCCACGCGCCAGGCGCAGGCGACCTGTCTCCACGTGCGGTCGTGCCCGTCGGAGTCCACGGCATCCTCGAAGGGTCGGGTGTCGAGCCACGACACGAGGCTGGTGGAGACCGCGACGCCGTCGCCGCCGTCGAGCGCGACCGCCTCGGCCAGCCGTCGGACGACCCCCGGGGGTTCGACCGCGCCGACGCGGCCCCAGGCGCGGGCGGGCGCGAGCCCGGCCCCGCCGCGGGCGGCGGCGCGGTCGACCCGGGCGGCGGGCGGGGGGGGTGGGGCCCGCCTCGTCCGCGGGCGCCCGGGCTCGAAGCGTCCGGTGCCCAGACGTCCGGGACCCGGGCCGCCGCTCACCCTCGTGATCCCGCCCGAGCGATCAATCGCCCGTCGGGCGTCACGGCGAGGTGGCCGATCTCGGCGAGCCTCCGGTGGCCACCTCGTCTCTCGAGGTGGAACACCGCGTCGATCGCGCTGACGGCATGTCGGGCGAGCGCGTCCACCCCCAGTCCCGCGAGCGCCCCGAGCGCCTCGAGCCGTGCGGGGACGTCGTCGAGACCGTTGGCGTGGACGGTGCCCGCGCCTCCGTCGTGCCCGGTGTTCAGGGCCGAGAGCAGGTCGCGGATCTCCCGCCCCCGGACCTCGCCGACCACGAGACGGTCGGGTCGCATCCGCAGCGCCTCACGGACGAGACGGGACAGATCGCCCCCGCCAGCTCCCTCGAGGTTGGGCTGACGCGTCTCGAGTGCCACCACGTGAGGATGACGGGGTCGCAACTCGGCGACGTCCTCGATGGTCACGATGCGGTCGGAGCCGGGGGCCTCGGACAACAGCGCGGCGAGGAACGTCGTCTTGCCGGCCCCGCCCGACCCGCTGACCAGGCCGTGGGCCCGTCGCTCCACGCAGCCGTTCACCGTCTCGAGGGCTCCCGCCGGGAAGAACCCGCGCCGATCCAGGTCGACGAGCGACATCGCCTCGGCCCACGGCACGCGGATCGAGAGAGCCGTCCCCGAGACCGCCAACGGAGGCAGGACGACGTGCACCCGGAGACCGTCGCCCAGGCGCACGTCGACGCAGGGACTCGACTCGTCGACGTGGCGTCCCCCGAGCGAGACCAGTCGGACGGCCACCTGCCGCGCCGAGGCCTCCGAGAGGTGGAGGCTCGTCTCGGGCTCGGCCCCGTCGCCGCGATCGACCCAGACGCCCACGCCGCCGGTCACGAAGACGTCGGTGACGGCCGGATCGTCGAGGAGGCGCCCCAAGGGTCCGAACGCGGAACGCTCGTGTCGGGTGAGCCTTCCTTGTACCCCGAATCGAGATTCTGTACCCCGGCCCGTACCGAGCGCCGCCACGGGAGGCAGGGCGAAGCGGGAGGGAGGGTGATCGAGGGTGAGGGACGGGTGACGGGCGGTGCCGACCTGAGGCGCGTGGGACATGGTCTCGACCGTAAGCAGGGCCCGACCGGAACAGACAGATCGGTAGAGCACCGTGGGGACGGATCGCCCGTCGCCACCGTTGGGGACGAGTCGACCGACCACCCGGGCGACGACCGGGTTAACGAGAGGGGCGGCACCGGTTGGGGGGAACCGGTGCCGCCACGTGCGTCGGGCGATTGGGGGGAATCAGCGCGACGCACGTCGGAATTGAATCCGACTCGTTCACTGTACCCCAGAACGCTCCGGGAACACCACGCCGCGCTCTCCTGTCAGGCGTGTCGTCCGCCCTGGCCCGGCGCGGCCTCCGGAGTAAGGTCGTCCGCGCGGCCCCGTGCCGCGGTTCACGCAACGAAGCGAGAGGACTTGCGATGCTCGACGGCACCGACGACCAGCCCACCGAAGGACGCACCTTCGCCCCGCCCGCCGCCTTCGTCCGGACGGCCGTGGCCGGCTCCGACCTCGCCGGACGAGCCGCTGCCGACCGCCTCGCCTTCTGGGGCGACCAGGCCCGCGAACGACTCACGTGGGGGCAGGTCCCCACCGAGACGCTCGACTGGTCGGACGCACCCTTCGCCCGGTGGTTCGCCGACGGCACGCTCAACGTCGCGTACAACTGCCTGGACCGTCACGTCGAGGCCGGGCACGGTGATCGCGTCGCGCTGCACTGGGAAGGCGAGCCCGGCGACGCCCGCTCGCTGACCTACGCCGAGCTGACCCACGAGGTCAAGCGCGCGGCGAACCTGCTGATGTCGCTCGGCGTGCGGGCCGGGGACCGCGTCGTGGTCTACCTCCCGCAGATCCCCGAGGCCGTGGTGACCATGTTGGCCGTGGCCCGGATCGGGGCCGTGCACTCGGTCGTCTTCGGCGGCTTCAGCGCCGAGAGCCTGCGGGCGCGCATCGACGACGCCGGCGCCCGCTTGGTCGTGACGGCGGACGGCGGCTGGCGCAAAGGGGCGGTCTCCCCTCTCAAGGCCGCCGTCGACGGGGCCCTGGCGGTGGACGGCGACTCCACGGTCGAACACGTCCTCGTCGTCCGGCGAGGCGGCAACGACGTCGACTGGACCGACGGCCGCGACGTCTGGTGGCACGACGCCATCGAGACGGTCGACGGTGAGCACGTCGCCGAACCCTTCGAGGCCGAGCACCCGCTCTTCATCCTCTACACGAGCGGCACGACCGGGAAGCCCAAGGGCATCCTGCACACCTCGGGCGGTTACCTCACCCAGGTCGCCTACACGCACTCCGTCGTCTTCGACCTGCACCCCGAGACCGACGTCTACTGGTGCACGGCGGACGTCGGGTGGATCACCGGGCACAGCTACGTCGTCTACGGCCCGCTCGCCAACGGTGCGACGCAGGTGCTCTACGAGGGCACCCCCGACTTCCCCGAGCCGGGCCGCTGGTGGGACCTCGTCGAGAAGTACGGCGTGACCATCTTCTACACCGCCCCGACGGCCATCCGGGGCTTCATGAAGTCCGGGAGGGAGATCCCGGGGGCCCGCGACCTCACGTCGCTGCGCCTCCTCGGGTCGGTCGGCGAGCCGATCAACCCGGAGGCCTGGCTGTGGTTCCGCGAGGTGATCGGCGCGGGCCGCACGCCCATCGTCGACACGTGGTGGCAGACCGAGACGGGTGCGCAGATGATCTCGCCGCTGCCCGGCGTCACGACCACCAAGCCCGGGTCGGCCCAGAACCCCCTGCCGGGCATCTCGGTGGACGTGGTCGACGACCACGGCACTCCCGTGGCGAACGGCGAGAGCGGCCTGCTGGTCGTCTCCGAACCCTGGCCGTCGATGCTGCGGGGCATCTGGGGCGATCCCGACCGCTACGTCGAGACGTACTGGAGCCGGTTCGGCGACCGCTACTTCGCCGGAGACGGCGCCCGCCGCGACGAGGACGGAGACATCTGGCTGCTCGGCCGCGTCGACGACGTCATGAACGTCTCGGGGCACCGTCTGTCGACCGCCGAGATCGAATCGGCCCTCGTGTCGCACCCGATCGTCGCCGAGTCCGCGGTCGTCGGCGCGGCCGACGAGACCACCGGTCAGGCGGTCGTGGCCTTCGTCATCCTGCGGAACAAGGCCAAGACCATGCAGACACCCGAGGAGGCGGTGGCCGCGTCGCGTGCGCACGTCGCCCACCAGATCGGCGCGATCGCGCGTCCGCGCCCCGTCGTGCTCGTCGACGGACTGCCGAAGACGCGCTCGGGGAAGATCATGCGTCGCCTGCGGCGGGACGTGGCGGAGGGACGCGGGGTCGGCGACACGACCACGCTGGCGGACACCTCGGTCATGTCGGTGATCGCCGCCGAGATGCGCTGACCCCGGCACGACGACGGCCCCTCCTCACGCTGAGGAGGGGCCGTCGTCGTGACAGGACGAGGAGGCGCGGCAGCGGACCGCGGGGGCGAGCGCGGCCTCGACGGGCGAGGCGAGCGGCAGCACCGCGACCCCCACGGCGCTGCGGGCGTGACGCCCGGCCTCGCCGAAGATCTGCCCGAGGAGGTCGGAGGCGCCGTTGATCACCCCGGGCTGGCCCGAGAAGTCGGGATCGGAGGCGACGAATCCGGTCAGCTTCACGACGCGGACGACGTCGTCGAGCGAGTCCAGGACCGTCCCCGCGGCGGCCAGGGCGTTCAGCACGCAGGTCGCCGCCATCGCCTGGGCGTCGGCGGGCCGGGCGAGGCCGTGGCCTTCGCCCACCTTGCCCGTGGCCGGCAGCTGACCGTCGACGAAGGGCAGCTGACCCGCCGTGTAGACGAGCGACCCCGTGCGGAGCGCCGGGACGTACGAGCCCGCGGGCGCCGCGACGGGCGGGAGGGCGAGACCGAGCTCGGCCAAGCGCTCGTCGACGGGAGCCATCAGGCGTCCTGCCGGGGGCGCTTGAGCCACGCGACGGGACCACCCTCGGGGCCCTGGGTCACCTGGACGAGTTCCCACCCGTCGGAACCCCAGTTGTTGAGGATCGCCGTGCTGTTGTGCACCAACAGGGGCGTCGTCGTGTACTCCCAAAGGACCATTTCGGCTTCCGTTCAGCTTGAAAATCGGCGATGTCGCTTACCCTGATCCTATGTCTGCCCAAAAATCGAAGCCCACGTCCGCCATCGGGGCACTCTTCGGATTCGTCGGCTTCAGCGTCCTGGCCGGCCTCCTGGTGACCATCGGCGTGACGCCGGCCATCGCGGTCGCCGGCATGACGGCCTCGAGTTCGATCGGGGTCTTCGAGTCGATCCCCGAGTACATCGAGATCGGCAAGCTGCAGCAGCGCAACACGCTGTACGCGACCCAGGGCGGGCAGCAGGTGCCCTTCGCGACCCTCTACAGCGAGAACCGCGTCGAGCTCTCGTGGGACGAGGTCAGCCCGAACCTGAAGACCGCCGTCGTCGCCGGCGAGGACCGCCGGTTCTACGAACACGGCGGCGTCGACGTCACGTCCCTCGTCCGAGCGGCCGTCGGTTCGGCGGGCGCCGGCGAGCTCGGTGCGAGCGGTGGTGGCTCGACCCTGACGATGCAGCTCGTGCGCAACATCCGCATCGCGCAGTCGCAGCAGCTGCCGACCGCGGACGAGCGGGACGCCGCCTACAAAGAGGCGACCACCACGACCCTCGACCGCAAGCTCGAAGAGATGAAGTTCGCGATCGGGCTCGAGAAGAAGTACAGCAAGGACGACATCTTGCTGGCCTATCTCAACATCGCCTACTTCGGCGACCAGACCTACGGTGTGCAGGCCGCCGCACAGCACTACTACAACAAGAGCGCCGCCGAGCTGACGGTGCCCGAGGCCGCCAGCCTCATCGCGATCGTGCAGTACCCCGACTCGCGCAACATGTCGACGCCCGAGAAGTACCCGGCCAACAAGGCCCGGCGTGACGTCATCATCAAGTCGATGCTCGCCGAGAAGGACATCGACCAGGCCACGGCCGACGCCTCGCTGGCCACGCCCGTCGAGAGCTACGTCGTGCTGACGGCTCCCTCGCAGGGTTGCGGCGCGGTCACCGTCCCCTCTGCCGCCTACTTCTGTGACTACGTCAAGAAGAGCATCAAGGACCTCGCCGTCCTCGGCTCCACCCCCGAGGAGCGTCAGACCAACTGGAACACCGGTGGCTACGACGTCTACACGACGCTTAACCTCGACCTCAACGAGAACGCCAAGGCGCAGGTCGACAAGTACGCTCCCGCCACCGAGAGCAACTTCCAGCTCGGCAGCGTCGTGGACTCCGTCGAGGCCGGTACCGGCCGCGTCGTCGTGATGGCACAGAACACCACGTTCTCCGAGACGTCGAGTCCCGACCGCACCCTCACCTCGGTGAACTACAGCACCGACCGGGACTACGGCGGATCGATCGGCTTTCAACCCGGTTCGACCTACAAGCCTTTCACCCTGATCGACTGGCTCGAGCAGGGGCACGGGATCTACGAGAGCGTCAACGCCAAGCCGCGGACCTTCAACATGACCATCGACGGCAGCCGGGGCAACAAGTACACCCCCAAGAACGACGCGGGTGAGCAGCCCGGCCAGATGAGCGTCGCGGACGCGACGGCGAAGTCGATGAACACGGCCTACGCAGCCATGGCCGAGAAGCTCGACATCGCCGACATCAACGGCGTCGCCAAGAAGCTCGGGGTGCACCGCGCCGATGGAGGCGAGATGCACGACTACGCGTCGTCGATCCTCGGCACCGCCGACGAGATCGCCCCGCTGACCATGGCGACCGCCTACGCCGGGATCGCCGCGGGCGGCGTCTACTGCTCGCCGATCATCGTGGACAACATCAAGGACGACAAGGGCGTCGACCTCGGCGGACAGCCGCAGTCGTGCAGCCAGGTCGTCGACCCGCAGGTGGCCGCGGCCGCCGCGGTGGCCATGCAGGGGCTGTGGCGGAACGGCACCGGCGTCGGCGGTCTGCCGGCCGACGGCTACCCCGAGATCGGCAAGACCGGTACGACCGACCTCAAGGACCAGATCTGGATCATCGGCGCCACGTCGAAGATCGCCACCGCCGTGTGGCAGGGAGTCGCGGACGGTCCCAAGAAGAGCCTGCGGTCGTACAACTCGCCGAACCTGGCCGGGTCCACGAGCTACGCGACGGCGCGTGTGCAGTACTTCAAGGCCGTCCAGAGCGTGAACAACACCGTGTATCCGGGAGGCGCCTTCGGTGAGGCCTCCGGTGCCGTGCTGCGCGGCTCCGGCGTGGCCGTCCCGGACATGGCCGGCACGACCCCGTCGGCAGCCCAGGCGCTGCTGAGAGGCGTGTCCCTGGCCTACGAGGACGGCGGCACCCAGCCTTCGGCCCTGCCCGCCGGTCAGGTCATCGGCTCGGACCCGGCCGTCGGCAGCGTCGTGTCGAAGGGCACGACCGTGAAGGTCTTCACGAGTGACGGCAGCGGTGCGGCAGCGGTCCCCGACGTGACGCGGCAGAAGGTGGGCGACGCGGTGAAGTCGATCGGTGGAGCCGGCTTCGACACGTCCAAGGTGTCCGTCGCAGGATTCACCCCCGGAGACGGGAAGAACGCCTGCCAGGTCGCCTCCACGAATCCCGCCGCCAACACGTCCGTCGCGAAGGACTCGGCCATCGGGCTGACGGTCTACGGCGACAAGGACGGCAACGACCCGGGCAACTGCGCGTGAGCCCACGAAGCACCGGAGGGCCGAGCGCCCTCCAGACGACGGCCGTGACCGCAGCAGCGGGTGCGGCCGTCGGCCTCGGAGCGCTCGCCTGGGGCGTCTTCGTCGAGCGCAACCGGTTCACGGTACGACACGAAGTGTTGCCCGTCCTCGAACCCGGCTCCCGGACGCTGACGATCCTGCACCTGTCCGACCTCCACCTCGCCCCCTGGCAGTCCGAGAAGCAGGAATGGGTCCGCGGCCTCGCCGTGCTCGAACCCGACCTGATCGTCAACACCGGCGACAACATCGGCCACGAGGACGCCCACACCGCCCTCGAATACGCGCTCGAACCCTTCCGCGGCGTACCCGGGGTCTTCGTCAACGGTTCCAACGACTACTACGGTCCCTCCCCCAAGAACCCCCTGGCCTACTTCGGCGGGCCGAGCAAGGCCCACCGAGCACCCGTCGACCTCGACATCGACCGGATGCAGTCGTTCTTCACCGACCAGCTCGGTTGGCTCGACCTGAACAACAGGGCACGAGCGCTCGAGCTGCGGGGCTCGCGACTCGAGCTGTTCGGCGTCAACGACGCCCACCGCGGCTGGGACCGTCTCGACCGCATCCCCGGCGCCCTCGACGACCTCCGCGAGAACGTGGGTTGGCAGGACGATCGCGGCGGGCCCGATCCCATCAGCATCGGCGTCACCCACGCGCCGTACCAGCGTGTGCTCAACTCGTTCGTCAACAACGGTGCCGACGTCATCTTCGGCGGTCACACGCACGGCGGACAGGTCCAGGTGCCCGGCTACGGCGCCCTCGTCACCAACTGCGACCTGCCCCGCAGCAAGGTCAGCGGCCTGACGACCTGGAGCCACGCCCGCAAGACCGCACACCTCGAGATCTCGGCCGGCCTGGGCACCTCGATCTACGCCCCCGTCAGGTTCTCGTGCCGGCCCGAAGCCGTGATCGTGACCCTCACGGCCTAGGTTCCACACGAGTGACACGAGCAGGCCCGAACATGGGCTATTCTTGTCAGGTTGCTTCACGTGAGAACGCGAAGACATCGGGGTGTGGCGCAGCTTGGTAGCGCGCCTCGTTCGGGACGAGGAGGTCGTGGGTTCGAATCCCGCTACCCCGACAAGAAATTGGCTCCACCCTCGGGTGGGGCCAATTTTCTTTGTGCTCGTTGGTTCGCCCTTCGGGCGACACAGCAAATGGCTCCACCTTAGGGTGGGGCCACTCGTCGTTCTGAGCCTGTGGAGCGGCCGGGTCAGGCGAGGCGGCCGCCGGACTCGGCGAGGTAGCAGGCCCCACAGAGCGACTCGTAAGTGACCTGCTGGCCGTCGATCGCGACCTGGTCGCCGTCGAAGACGAACCGGTCGCCGACCGTGCGCGCCGTGAAGACGGCCTTGCGACCGCAGCGGCAGATCGTCTTGAGCTCTTCGAGTGAATGCGCCACCTCGAGCAGCCGTCGGCTGCCGGGAAAGGCGACGGTACGGAAGTCCGTCCGGATGCCGTAGGCCAGCACCGGGACGTCGTCGAGGATCGCGATGCGGAGCAGGTCGTCGATCTGGTGCGGCGCCAGGAACTGCGCCTCGTCCACCAGGAGGCAGGCGAGGCCCGAGCCGGTCTCGCCGCGCACCGCGTCACGTCGGGCCAGGAAGACCTGCCGGACCTCGTCGTCGGGGGCGAAGGTGACGTCCGCGGCCCGGGTGACTCCCAACCGCGAGACGATGGCGTCGTCGCCCTTGGTGTCGACCCCCGGCTTGGCGAGCAACACGCGCTGACCGCGTTCTTCGTAGTTGTAGGCCGCCTGCAGCAGAGCCGTGCTCTTGCCGCTGTTCATCGCGCCGTAGCGGAAGTAGAGCTTGGCCACTACTGGAGGTAACCGTCTTCGGCCGCCCGACGGATGAGCTCGGACTTCTTGCTGGCCGGTCGGTTGGCCTTGGCGTACTTCTCGCGCACCCGGCGGAGGAAGGTCTTCGCCGTCTCGTACTGGACGTTCATCTGCGCGGCGACCTCGTTGGTGCTGAAACCCGAGACGTACAACCGGAACGCCTCGGCCTCGCCGGCGCTGGGCTTGGGCCTGGTCTGGTTCGCGGCGCCAGCCGGCAGCGGGCGCCAGTCGCGCTGAGGCGAGTTGTCACGGGCGACTCCCATGACCTGGCGGGCGGCGTCCATCACCTCGCGCATCGGCAGGGTCTTCGACAGGAAGGCCGACGCCCCTGCCTCGAGGGCCCGTTCGCGCGACTCGCGGGTGTCGAGACTCGACAGCACGACGACCTTGGCCCCGGCGGCCCGGCAGGTGCGGACCCGGGCCTCGATCGAGACCGGCTCTTTCAACTGGAAGTCGAGGAAGACCAGGTCGGTCGGGAAGTTGTCGCTGTGCACCAGCTGCAGCCAGGTGTGCGCAGTGAGGACGAGGTCGAAGTCGTAGGCGTTCACGTTGATCCAGCTGCTCAGGCTGTCGAGCAGCACCTCGTGGTCGTCGAGGAGGGCGAGCCGGACGCGACGGGCGGGCGGTGCGTCGGAACCCGGGCCGACGGTGGCCCACGAGGGTGCTGCGACGGGCCTCCCGAAGCCCGGACGATG
The DNA here is from genome assembly GCF_001297205.1 of Frigoribacterium sp. RIT-PI-h. Classification (NCBI taxonomy): domain Bacteria; kingdom Bacillati; phylum Actinomycetota; class Actinomycetes; order Micrococcales; family Microbacteriaceae; genus Frigoribacterium; species Frigoribacterium sp. RIT-PI-h. Next base: position 120,967 of record NZ_LHOZ01000076.1, read on the forward strand.
GGACGAGCGACCGCTCGACTCAGTGCTGGTCATAAGAAAACCTTAGTGTCAGATGCGAGGGTTTCCGGTCGACCCGCAGGTCGCCCGAGACGAGGCGGAGCACGGTCAGACAGGGGGCGAGCGACCGCTGTGCGGCGGCGGCCGACGACTCGACCGCGAGCTCGATCGCGATGTCGACCCGCGCCTCCTCGGCCTCGAGCTCGACCCGGAGCGAGCGGGCGTCGACGACCTCGACGTCGTCCACCGCGGCGAAGAGCGCCCAGAGCGCGGTGCGGTGCTCGGGGCCGAGGCGATCGGCGAGACGATCGGGGTCGACGACCTCGGTCGGCACCCGGCGGCCGGGCGCGGCGAGACGCCGGGCCAGCCACGTCGCGTCGGCGTCGGCCACCAGGGAGGCGCGCAACGAGTCGGCCACGCGCCGTGCCTCGTCGGCGTCCCCCTCGCCGATCCGACCGGACTCGACCAGCCGCGCGAAGAACGGCACGACCTCGCGGTTGAGCACGGTGACGCGGTCCTGCTGGACCGACCGGGCGAGGGTCACCCTGAGGTCGTCGGTGCTGGCCCGGCGGAACCCCGTGGCCCGGGACACCCACCCCTCGACGTGCCCGACGAGGACGTTCGAGAAGGTCGCCGAGGCGGCCGTCAGGGCGAGCAACGGCGTGAGCGCGACCACGACGTACGACGCGGTGGGCACGGGTGTGACGAAGCCCGGTGCCTCGACGAGGACCACGACGGCGAGGACCACGGCCACGGCACCTCCGGCGGCGAGGATCTCTCGCGCCGAGCGGTACGGGGCGACTCCGAGCAGGAGGACGCCCGCGGCGATCCCCGCCCAGTCGTCCCGCACGAACGGATTGCTGCCGGCCGTGGCCAGGGCGGACAGGACGCCCGACGCCGCACACGCCCCGGCCACGCACCAGAGCGCCCCGGACCCGAACGGCGCGCGCAGGGGCGTGGCCGCCACGACGAGAACGACACCCCCTGCGGCGACGGCGGCGGGCGCGCCCGCCGCCGTCCACGGCGAGGACCCGCCGGTGGCCCGCAGCCCCGCGTCGACGCCGGCGACGCGCCCCGCGGCGAGAGCCGCCCCGAGGGTGAGCGGTCGGGCCGCCAGGGCGCCGAGGGGGTCCACCTGCTGAGGAGACCGACCGGAGGCGCGGCCGCCGGGTCGAGGAGGGGCGGCGAGGGTCATGCGGGCACACCGTCGTCGGCGACGACCACCGGTGCCGTGACGGCGAACGGGACCCGCAGGACGATCGACGGGCCGCTGCCGGGGGACGACCAGATCGGCACGGGACCGCCGACGCGCGCGAGACGCGCCTCGACGGACGCCGTCAGGCCGGGACGGTCGGGGGCCACCGCCGCCGTGTCGAAGCCGACGCCGTCGTCGATGACCATCACGGTGAGGTCGGTGCCGTCGCCGAAGACGACGAGCTCGGCCCGGTCGGCTCCGCTGTGGCGGTTCACGTTGACGAGGCACTGCGCGACGGCCAACCCGAGTGCGTCCCCGGTGACGGGGTCGAGGCGGCCGACCGCCGAGACGTCGCCCGTCACGGCCACCTCGAGACCGCCCGACCGCGACCGTTCGACGGCCTCGTGCAGTCGACTGCGCTCCCAGGCGTCGGCGGCCCTCACGGCGACCTCGGGCGGCACGGAGCCCGGCGAGAGCCAGTCCCGCCCCACGAGCACCTCGAGGTCGGCCGCGATCGACCGGGCGATCTCGGGCGACAAGGGACCGGGGCGGGCGGTCGCCAGGGCCGCGAGGTGCCCGAGGATCGTGTCGTGGACGAGGGCGGCCGCCTGTTGCTCGATGTCGACGCGGATGCCCTGGACCTGCTGCTCGAGCGCCGCCCGGTGCAGCCGGGGCTGAGCTTCGCGGGCACGCCCCCGGGACGCCTCGGCGTGGCCCGTCACCACGGCCACGAGGACGAACGCCAGCAGGGCGGTGACGTCGAGCCGGAGGGAGGCTCCCGTGTGCCAGGTCGCCAGCTGCGTGGCGAGCTCGCCCGCCGCGTATCCGGCCGTCGACCAGAGGAGACCCCGGCGTGGGCCGACGGCGGTGCTGCCGACCATGATGAGGGCGATCTTGGGCAACGACAGCGAGAAGGCGTCCGACGCCTGCACCGCGGCCACCTGCGAGAAGAGCGTGACGGCGTACCAGTACAGGGCTGCGGTGCCGACGATCAGGTAGGCGAGGTGGGCCGTGGTCGACCGGGTGCGCTCGACCACGACGAGCAGGACCACCAACGGCACGAGTGAGACCAGGGCCGGCCAGAGCAGCAGGTCGGGTGTGACGGCCTGTTTCGTGAGCAGCAGGGCGGCCGCCGCCGCGAGGACCGTGGCCGCGATCGCGTGACACGCCCTGGACACCGAGTCGCCGACGGCCGCGGGCGCGAGGTGGGCCGGGAGGCCGAGCAGCATGCGGCCTCCTCGGCTCGTTCGGGTCAGGAGAGATCATGGCAGAAGGCGGACCGGGGCTGTACCCCGACATGTGGGGCCAACGACCACGCCGGGCGGGCAGGTGGCTCGTTTTGTGCCCCGTTCCACTCGACCGGGGAGTGACCCACCGGCCTCATGGCTTACCGACCCCGTGGCCCGACGGCCTCTGGCTCTCGCAGGCTCAGAACAGTCGCGGCTGCGACCGTGCCCCACCCGGCAGCTCGTGCGCGATCAGGGCCCGAGGGACCGCGGAGCCACCGGCACCGGACGTCAGGTCGGGGATGCCCGGAAGGGCGGCGGTGCCGCCGGCTGCCGTGCGGACGCCGGTGCCGTTCAGTCCCATCAGCCGCAGGGAACGCGCGCTGTCGTCGAGCGCCGCGGAGCGCATCGACCCCGTGGCCGGGTCGGCCTGCCCCTTCTCGAGGCCGTACTCGCGCAACAAGGGCCGCAGACGTGCGGCCAGCCAGGAGCGGTACCCCGTCGGCGCGTAGGTGCCCTGGGCGTAGAGCGCCCGGTATTTGGCCACGAGCTCGGGGTGCTCACGCTCGAGCCAGGCGAACCACCATTCTTTGACCCCGGGTTTGAGGTGCAAGGCGCTGTACATGACGCTCGAAGCACCCGAGTCGCGGACGGCGGCGAGCGCCGCGTGCAGGTGGTCGAGCCCGTCGGTGAGGTACGGCAGCACGGGCATCATGAAGACCGAGCAGGACAATCCCAGCTCGCGGGCCGCCGAGACGGTGGCCAGGCGGGCCGCCGTCGTCGGCGTGCCCGGCTCGACCGACTGCTGCAGGTCGTCGTCGTAGACGGCGATCGACATGGCCAGGTCGACGGGCACGTGCTGCGCCGCCTCGGCGAGCAGGGGCAGGTCGCGCCGCAGGAGCGTGCCCTTGGTCAGGATGCTGAAGGGAGTGCCCGAGTCGGCGAGGGCGGCGATGATGCCGGGCATGAGCCGGTACCGACCCTCGGCACGTTGGTAGGGGTCGGTGTTCGTGCCGAGCGCGACCGGGTGGTGCTGCCATGTGGGACGGTGCAGCTCGCGGGCGAGCACCTCGGCGACGTTCACCTTGACGACGATCTGCCGGTCGAAGTCGTCGCCGCCGTCGAGGTCGAGGTACTCGTGGGTGGGACGGGCGAAGCAGTAAACGCAGGCATGGCTGCAGCCGCGGTAGGGATTGATCGTCCACCCGAAGGGCAGAGCCGAGTCGCCGCCCGGGACGCGGTTGAGGGCGCTCTTCGCGACCACCTCGTGGAACGTCACCCCCGCGAACTCGGGCGTGGTGACGGAGGTGATCAGGTTGTTCAACCGCGCCAGACCGGGCAGCGCCGAGGCGTTCTCGGTGTCGACCGCTTGCTCGGACCATCGCATGCCCCCATTCGAACACACGTTCGAAGTGGGGTCAACCCGGGGCGCTCGCCCCGAGGACGCGAGGCCCGGCACCAGGCCTCGGGCCTCGGGCCTCAGGCCTCGGGCGTCAGGCGTGGATGTGCAGCGCCTCGGCGGTCGCCCCGATGGTCGAGGCGGCCCGCCGCTCGTCGGACGAGAGGTCGTCGCCGTACGTCGGGATCATCGCGTTCAGTCGGGGCTTCCACGCCGCGATGCGGTCGGGGAAGCACCGTTCGAGCACGCTGAGCATGATCGGCACGGCCGTGGACGCCCCGGGGGACGCGCCGAGCAGACCCGCGATGGTGCCGTCGCCCGCCGTGATCACCTCGGTGCCGAACTGCAGCACCCCGCCCTTCTCGCGGTCCTTCTTGATGACCTGCACCCGCTGGCCGGCGGTGATGCGGTACCAGTCCTTCGGATCGGCGTCGGGCATGAACTCGCGCAGCGCCTCGAACTTGGTCTGCTTGCTCGCCGCCAGCTGCCCCACGAGGTACTTGACCAACGAGAGGTTGGCGAGCCCGGCGCGGATCATCGGGTAGAGGTTGTGGGCCCGGATCGACGCGAACAGGTCGAACATCGAACCGTGCTTGAGGAACTTCGGGCTGAAGCCAGCGTAGGGCCCGAACATCAGGCTGGCCTGCCCGTCGACGACACGGGTGTCGAGGTGCGGCACCGACATCGGGGGCGAGCCGACGGCGGCCTTGCCGTAGACCTTGGCCTGGTGCTTGCCGACGATCGCGGGATCGTCGCAGCGCAGGAACTCGCCACTGACCGGGAACCCGCCGAAGCCCTTGATCTCGTCGATGCCCGACTTCTGCAGCAGGTGCAGTGCTCCCCCACCGGCGCCGACGAACACGAAGCGTGCGTCGACGGTCGTCGGCGTGCCACCGACCTGCTTGCGGAGGGCCACCCGCCACGTGCCGTCGGCGAGCTTCGTGAGGTTCGTGACGCGGTGGTCGACCTCGAGGATCGCCCCCTCGCCCTGCAGGTACGTGAAGAGCAGGCGCGTGAGCGACCCGAAGTCGACGTCCGTCCCGGCGGCGATGCGCGTCGCCGCGATGGGCTGCCCCTTCGCCCGCCCGGGGATGAGGACCGGCGCCCACGACCGGATGACGGACGCGTCGGTGCTGAACTCGAGCCCCTGGAACAGCGGGTGCTCGCGCAGCGCCTCGTGGCGCTTGCGGAGGTACTCGACGTTCTTCTCTCCCCAGACGAAGCTCATGTGCGGGGTGGAGTTGATGAAGGCGTCGGGCTGGGGCAGGGCCCTCTCGGCCACGAGGAACGACCAGAACTGCCGCGACACCTGGAACTGCTCGTTGACCTTGACGGCGCTCGAGGTGTCGATGGTGCCGTCGGACCGCTCGGGCGTGTAGTTGAGCTCGCAGAGGGCCGAGTGGCCCGTGCCCGCGTTGTTCCAGGGGTTGCTCGATTCGAGGGCGACGTCGCCCAGCGCCTCGTAGATCTGGATCGTCCAGCTCGGCTCGAGCTGCTTGATCATGGCACCGAGGGTGGCACTCATGATGCCGGCCCCGATCAGGGCTACGTCGACGGGCTTCTTCGCATCGGTCACGGGGTCAGTCTAGGCCCGGCCCCCTCGGCACCCCCGGGTGGCCACCAGACGACGACACCCCGGTGTCTCGATGTCGAGAGACCGGGGTGCGACGCGTCACCGGCCCCTCGGGTCACCGGCGCCGAGCGATCAGGCGACGGCGCGCTCGGCGGCGACCAGCTCCGCGATCTGCACGGCGTTCAGCGCCGCACCCTTGCGGAGGTTGTCGTTGCTGATGAAGAGCGCGAGCCCACGGTGGCCCGGGACGCCCTCGTCGTGACGGATGCGACCGACGAAGCTCGGGTCGGCTCCCGCCGCCTCGAGCGGAGTCGGGACGTCGGTGAGGGTGACCCCGGGGGCGTCGCGCAGCAGTTCTTCGGCGCGCTCGACCGTGATGTCCGAGGCGAACTCGGCGTTGATCGAGAGCGAGTGCCCCGTGAAGACCGGCACCCGGACACACGTGCCGCTGACCAGCAGGTCGGGGCGCTCGAGGATCTTGCGGCTCTCGTTGCGCAGCTTCTTCTCTTCGTCGGTCTCGTTCGTGCCGTCGTCGACGATGCTGCCCGCGAGCGGGATGACGTCGAAGGCGATGGGACGGACGTACGTCACCGGTTCGGGCAGGTCGACCGCGCGACCGTCGTGCACGAGGCCGATGGTGTCGCCCTCGATCGCGGCACGGGTCTGCTGCAGCAGCTCGTCGGCGCCGGCGAGACCGCTGCCCGACACGGCCTGGTAGGTGCTGACGATCAGGCGCTGCAGGGTGGCCTCGGTGTCGAGCACCTTCAGCACGGGCATGGCCGCCATGGTCGTGCAGTTGGGGTTGGCGACGATGCCCTTCACCGCGTCGCGGAGGGCGTGAGGGTTCACCTCGCTGACCACCAGGGGCACCTCGGGGTCCATGCGCCAGGCGCTCGAGTTGTCGATGACGAGCGCACCGGCCGCGGCGAACCGCGGCGCGTGGGCCCGCGAGCCCGTGGCCCCGGCCGAGAAGAGGGCGATGTCGAGACCGGCGGGATCGGCCGTCTCGACGTCCTCGACGACGATCTCGACCCCACGGAACGGCAGGGTCGTGCCCGCCGACCGGGCGGTGGCGAAGAAGCGGATCTCGGCGACCGGGAAGTCGCGCTCGTCGAGCAGCGTGCGCATGACCTTGCCGACCTGTCCGGTCGCGCCGATCACGCCGACGCGCAGTCCTTCGGCCATGGGTGCCTCCTGGGGTTCGGTGGTGCAGGGTTCGGTGGTGCGGGCTCCGGTACGGCGGGCGCAGGGGCGGGAGGGGCGGGGCGGGAGCCGCGCGCGCCTCCTGGTCGACGGCCTGGTCGCGTCAGCGGCCGGCGCCGCCGTGGACGACCGCGGCGCCCTCGGCGTCGAGGCCGAAGGCCGTGTGGACGACACGGAGGGCGTCGTTCAGGGTGTCGGCCCGGGTGACCACCGAGATGCGGATCTCGCTGGTCGAGATCATCTCGATGTTGATGCCGGCCTCGAACAGGGCCGTGAACAGTCGCGCCGAGACGCCGGCGTTGGTGCGCATCCCCGCACCGACGAGCGCGAGCTTGCCGATCTGGTCGTCGTACTGCAGCGACTCGAAGCCGATCTCGGCCCGGTCGGACTCGAGGGCCTGGAGCACGACGGCGCCCTCGGACTTCGGCAGGGTGAACGAGATGTCGGTGCGGCTGGTCGACGCCGCCGACACGTTCTGCACGATCATGTCGATGTTGGCGCCGGTCTTCGCGACCGTGCGGAAGATCTGGGCGGCCTTTCCCGGCACGTCGGGGACGCCCACGACGGTGATCTTGCCCTCGCTGAGGTCACCCGCGACCCCGCTGATGATGGGTTCTTCCACGTTCTCTCCCTCTTTCGGGTTGACGACGAGCGTGCCCTCGTTGTTGTTGAACGACGAGCGGACGTGCAGGGTGACCCCGTGACGCCGGGCGTACTCGACGGCACGGATGTAGAGCACCTTCGACCCGGCGGCGGCGAGCTCGAGCATCTCTTCGCTGGTGACGCGGTCGAGCTTGCGAGCCTTGGGCACGACGCGCGGGTCGGCCGTGAAGACGCCGTCGACGTCGGTGTAGATCTCGCACACGTCGGCGTCGAGCGCCGCGGCGAGGGCGACGGCCGTCGTGTCGGAGCCGCCTCGGCCGAGGGTCGTGATGTCGCCCGTGGACCGGTTGAACCCTTGGAAGCCGGCGACGATCGCCACGTACCCGGCGTCGAGGGCGTCACGCACCCGGCCGGGCGTGACGTCGACGATGCGGGCCTTGCCGTGCTGGGCGTCGGTGATCATGCCGGCCTGGCTGCCCGTGTACGAGCGGGCCTCGACGCCCAGGCTGCGGATCGCCATGGCGAGCAGGGCCATGCTGATGCGCTCGCCCGCGGTGAGCAGCATGTCGAGCTCGCGGCCGCCGGGGAGCGGACTGACCTCGTTGGCCAGGTCGAGCAGCTCGTCGGTCGTGTCGCCCATCGCGCTGACGGCCACGACGACGTCGTTGCCCGCCTTGCGCGTTTCGACGATGCGCTTGGCGACGCGCTTGATGCTCTCGGCATCGGCGACGGACGACCCGCCGAATTTCTGCACGATCAAGCTCACGGTGACTCCTGAGAAGGGGACTGGGCGCGCCGGAGGACGGCTCACGCCTGCGTCCGGCGATTCTATTCGGTGTCGAGAGCGTGTGACGCACACGGCTCGGTGTCTCGCGGACGAGCACGAGGGGTCGCGCGTCGGAGCACCGAGGGCGGCGTCGACGCCTCTCCCCTACGGTGGACCGATGCCCGACACCACCGACCAGGCCCGGGGCGCCGCCAGCCGCCTCCAGGACAGCCGAGCCCTCACGACCGCCGCCCGCATCGGGTTCGCCATGAACGGCCTGCTGCACGTCGTGATCGGCGTGATCGCGCTCGGCGTGGCGTTCGGCGGTGGCGGCGAGGCCGACCAGGGAGGCGCCCTCGGGCAGTTCGCGTCGCATCCGGGCGGGGTCGTCCTGCTGTGGCTCATCGTCGTGGGCCTGTGGGGGCTCGGCCTCTTCCAACTGCTCGAGGCCGCTCTCGTCCGGGGCACGGACAAGGACGCCTGGGCCGAACGCGCGAAGGAGGGCGGCAAGGGCGTGGCCTACCTCGCGGTGGGCTTCACGGCCTTCACCTTCGCCCGGGGCTCGTCGTCGGACAGCTCGGGGCAGACCCAGACGCTCAGCGCACGGCTGCTCGCCGCGCCCGGGGGCGTCGTGCTGCTCGTCGTCGTCGCGCTCGCCATCGTGGCCATCGGGGCGTACTTCGTGGTCAAGGGCGTGAAGCAGAAGTTCCGCGAGGACCTGTCCTTGCCGGGCGGTGCCACCGGGCGCGGCACGGTCGCCCTCGGGGTGACCGGCTACGTGGCCAAGGGCATCGCCCTCGGCGTCGTCGGCGTGCTGTTCGCGGTCGCGGCCGTCACCTCGGACCCGAGCGAGGCCACGGGACTCGACGGCGCGCTCAGGGCCCTCGCGGCCCTGCCGTTCGGCGTGGTGGTGCTGACGGCCGTCGCCCTGGGGCTCATGGCCTACGGCGCGTACTGCGTCGTGCGGGCGCGGCGCGCCCGTCTCTGACCGACAGGCGTGCGCAGGGCGGGTTCAGGAGGCGCGGGGCGGGTTCAGGAGGCGCGGGTCGTCATTCGGAGACGAGGCGACGGCCCTCGAAGGCGCGGCCGAGCGTGACCTCGTCGGCGTACTCGAGGTCGCCGCCCACGGGGAGGCCCGAGGCCAGCCGGGTGACCCGGAGCCCGAAGGGCGCGAGCATGCGCGAGAGGTACGTCGCCGTCGCCTCGCCCTCGAGGTTGGGGTCGGTCGCGATGATGACCTCTTGCACGGTGTCGTCGGCCAGGCGCTGGACGAGTTGGCGGATGCGCAGGTCATCGGGACCGATGCCGTCGATGGGGCTGATCGCACCGCCGAGCACGTGGTACAGCCCGCGGAACTCCCGCGTGCGCTCGATGGCCTGGACGTCCTTCGCCTCTTCGACGACGCAGATCGTGGCGGGCGGACGACGCGGGTCACGGCAGATGTTGCAGGTCTCTTGCTCGCTGACGTTGCCGCAGATCTCGCAGAAACGCACCTTGGTCTTGACGTCGACGAGGAGTTCGGCCAGGCGGGACGTGTCGAACGACTCGTTCTGAACGATGTGGAACGCGATGCGCTGCGCCGACTTGGGCCCGATGCCCGGCAGGCGACCGAACTCGTCGATCAGCTCTTGGACGATGCCTTCGTACACGCGCTACTCGCTTCTCTGAGGCGTGACCCGGGGGGCGATCGTCTCTTCTTCGATGAACTGGGCGCCGAGGATCTCGCGCACGACGGCCTCGCCGTAGCGCGACCCGGTGGGGATGCCCCGACGCGGGTCGCCGGTGGCCGCGCGACGCTCGGCCACCGACGGGCCGGCACTCGTGGAGGCGGCCGGAGCCGCCGGCGCCGGGGTCGAGGCCGTGGCTGCGGAAGACGGCGCACCGGCGACGGAGCGGCCGACCGGGGACGCGTCGGCCTCGGGCGGCGGAGGCGCAGCGTCGACCGTCGGGACGCCCCCCGGCGGCTCTTCGGTGATGTGCTCGGGCTCGTCGGGCTCGGGAGGCGGGGCCTGCGGGATGGTGGCGACGTCCCACCCGGTGACGGGCGCCGGGGCGCCGGGCCGGGCGACGGACGCGGACGCCGGGGCGCTGGACCGCTCGGCGGACGCAGACCTCGTGGCCGGTGCCGGCGTGCGGGGAGGACTCGCGGCCGGCGCCGCGGAGTCGTCGGGCGCTGCCGGTTCTGCGGCGGCGGCCGTCGTGCGGCCCGTCTCGGCCGGCGTCGACCCCTGAGGTGACGGAGCGGAAGCCTGCCGCCCGCCGTCGGTCGCCGGTGCGGCCGACCGGCCGGTGTCTCGTCGGGGGGTCGACGCAGCGGTCGGGACGGACGCGTCGACGGGCGGCGCACCGGTGGGGGTGGGCCCCGCGGGCCCGTCACCCTCGACCCGGGCGATGTACTTGACCTTGACGCCGAGCACGTCGACGATCGCCCGTCGCAGGTACTCGCTGACGCCCTCGGCCGCCCCCTGGGGACGCTTGAAGCTCTCGACGTCGTTGGCGCTGGGGAAGGCCAGCGTGAGCACGTCGTCGGCGAAGTCGACGACGGTGGCCGTGACGACGACCATCCAGGCCGTGCGCCTCGCCTTCTGGACGACCTCGACGATCTCGGGCCAGCTGTCGCGCATCTGCTGGAGCGTGACGGGGGCCGCGCCGGACCCGGCGCCCTGGCCGGAGTCGGGGGTCTGTGCCCAGGCGGCCGAGTGCGGCGCGGACGGAGGCGCGGGTTCGGTCGTCGCCGGAGCTGCGGAGCCGACGGGCTCGACAGGGGCCGACGGGGCCGCCGTCGCCCAGGACGCGGTCGCGCTCTCGACGGCCGACGGACCACCGGCCGCCTCGGTCGACGGAGTGGCCTCGACGGGCGCTGCGGAAGGAGACGTCACGGCAGGAGCGGTCGAGACCGGAGCCGACGACACGACGGCGGGCGCCGATCGACCCGAGGCGGGCCCGACCTCGGTCGGGTGTGCCGCGGTCGACGGACCGGATGCCGACGACGAGGCGGAGCCGGGACCCTCGACGCCGACGCGTCGTTCGAGACGCTCGACCCGGGCGAGGGCACCCCGGCCCGTCTGGTCGCTCTCGGGGACGAGGACGCGCGCGATCATCAGTTCGAGGTGCAGGCGAGGCGACGTCGCCCCGGTCATGTCGGTGAGGGCGCGGTTGACGACGTCTGCCGATCGCGACAGCTCGGCGGCACCGAAAGCGTGCGATTGGTGCACGAGACGGTCGAGCTCGTCGGCGGTGACGCCCCGCAGCACGGCCGACGCGCCCTCGACGGTCGCCCCGACGACGATGAGGTCGCGCAGGCGCTCGAGCAGGTCTTCGACGAACCGCCGAGGGTCTTGCCCGGTCTGGACGACACGGTCGACGGCCGCGAAGGCCGCGGCACCGTCGCGGGCGCCGAGCGCCTCGACGACGTCGTCGAGCAGCGAGGCGTGGGTGTACCCGAGCAGGGCGACGGCGCGCTCGTACTCGATCGCGCCGTTCTCGCTGCCGGCCATCAGCTGGTCGAGGAGGGAGAGGGTGTCGCGCACCGACCCGCCGCCGGCACGGACCACGAGCGGGAGCACGCCGGGGGCCGCCTCGACCGACTCGCTCTCGCAGAGTTCGTGGACGTACTCGAGCATCTGGGCCGGGGGCACGAGTCGGAACGGGTAGTGGTGCGTGCGCGACCGGATCGTGCCGATCACCTTGTCGGGCTCCGTGGTCGCGAAGATGAACTTGACGTGCTCGGGCGGTTCTTCGACGACCTTCAGCAGGGCGTTGAAGCCCTGCGGGGTGACCATGTGGGCCTCGTCGAGGATGAAGATCTTGAACCGGTCGCGGGCCGGGGCGAACACGGCCCGGTCGCGGATGTCGCGGGCGTCGTCGACACCGTTGTGACTGGCCGCGTCGATCTCGATGACGTCGAGCGAGCCGCCGCCGTCGCGGGAGAGCTCGACGCACGACGCGCAGACGCCGCACGGGGTGTCGGTCGGGCCCTGGGCGCAGTTCAGGCAGCGGGCCAGGATGCGGGCCGACGTGGTCTTGCCGCAGCCGCGGGGGCCGCTGAACAGGTAGGCGTGGTTGACGCGGTTGGTGCGGAGCGCCGTGCGGAGCGGATCGGTCACCTGCGTCTGCCCGATGAGCTCGGCGAAGTTCTCTGGCCGGTAACGGCGATACAGGGCGGTGACCACAGAGCAAGAGTAGTCGGGGCGACCGACAACGGTCGACGGCGCCGGCCTGCTCCGCCCGGTCCGGTGCGGGGCCCGCCCGGACGCACCGGAGGGCCCGTCGAGACGACGGACCCTCCGGTGCGACGCGCCGTTCCGGCTACTCCGTCACGTTGCTCCCCCGTCGACGCAGACGCACCAGCGCCAGCCCGAGCAGGAGGGCGAAGGCCCCGAGCGAGAACCCACCGAGGACGTCGGAGCCCGTGTACGCGAGCCCCATGACGCCCGTGGTCGCGACCCCGCTGATCCCGTCGCCGGAGCCGCCGCCCGCACCGGGCAGACCCGGGAAGCCCGGGGTCCCGGGCGTACCCGGCGTACCCGGCGTACCCGGCGTACCCGGCGTACCCGGCGTACCCGGCGTGCCCGGCGTGCCCGGCGTGCCCGGCGTGCCCGGCGTGCTGGCCGCCGCCGTCACCGTGAAGCCGGTCGTGACCGGGGCCGAGGTGGCTCCCGCCACGGTCTGCGTCGCGTCGACCACGTGCGGCCCGACGGCCACGTCCTCCCAGACGACCGTCCAGTCACCCGCCGCGTCCGCCGTGACGACCAGGACGCGATCCGCGGCGAGGACCGCGGCCGCGGCGACGTCGTCGACCGTGACGCCCTCGGCGTCCCCCGCGTCGAGCTGGACCGTGACGGTCGCGCCGGGTTCGGCCGTACCCGTGGTCGTCACGGTCGCGGTGCCGTCCTGACCGGCCGGGAACACCGATCCCGGCAGCGGGCTCGTGATCACGATCGGATCGATCGCGGCGATGACGAGGTCCTGGGTGGCCGTCGTCGTGCCCGCGTCCGCGGTCTGCGTGGCGGTGAGCACGTAGGCGGCGACCGGGACGCCCGCGAACGTCACCGTCCAGGTGCCGTCGTCGGCGACGATCGTGATCTGCGTCGTCCCCTCTCCGAGGTCGACCGTGACGAGCGCACCGGGTGTGCCGGTGCCCGTCACCGTGACGTCCTCGACGCCGTCGTCGTCGGCGTCGGCGATCAACGCGTCCGGAGCGGGCGAGGTGATGACGACGGCGTCGGTGTTCGCGGCCGCGGTGACCGTGAACACGACGGTCTCGGGTGCCGACACCGCGCCTCCCACGGTCTGGGTCACGGACAGGCTGTGCTGCCCCGGCTCGACGCCCACCAGCGTGGTCGACCAGACGCCGTCGGCGTCCACGTCGACCGTGACCGGCAGACCGCCGTCCAGGCTGACGGCCACGGAGGCGTTCGGCTGGGCCGAACCGTCGACCAGGACGTCGGCCGTGCCCTCCGTGCCCGAGGGCAGGATCGACCCCTGCTCGGGCGAGGTCACCACGAGCGGGGCGACCTCGGCGGCGGGGGCGAGGACGACGTCCACCGACGCACTGCCGGTGACCACGCCTGCGACCCTCTGCTCGACGATCGCGGTGCGCGTGCCGACCGGGACCGCCGGCAGGGTCACCGACCAGGTGCCGCCGTCCGTGACGATCGCCGTCCGCGTGGTGCCGCCGACGGAGACCGTGACGGTGGCTCCGGGCTCGCCCGTGCCGGTGACCGGCAGGTCGACGAAGCCGTCACCGTCGGCGGCGGTCACGAGCTGCCCGTCGGCGGGCGAGGTGATGGTCGGGGCGACGGCGGGGTCGGCCGGGGCGGGCACGATGACGACCTGCACCTCGACCGGGACGCTGGTCTCGTCGCCGACGGTCTGCACGACCGAGACGGTGTGCGTCCCGGTGGCGAGCACGACCGGCACCTGCCACGAGCCCGCGTCGTCGACCGTCGTGGTGACGGGGTCTCCCCCGTCGACCGTGACGGCGACGGGCGCGCCCGGCTGTCCCTGGCCGCGGACGACGACCGGCGCGGTGCCGGAGTCGCCCGCCTGGTACTGCTGCCCGTCGGTCGGTGCCGTGACGGTCAGCGCGGCGGCGGCCTCGACGACGACCGTGGTCGTCACCGGAGCCGACTCGGCCCCGGCGACGGTCTGCGTCGCGGACACCACGTGCTCGCCCACGCCGACCCCCGCGAAGCTGGTCGTCCAGGTGCCGTCGTCGTCGACGTCGACCGTGACGGCCGTGCCGTCGTCGAGCGTCACCGCGACGGTCGCGCCGACCTGCGCCGAACCGGTCACCGGCAGGTCCACCGTCGAGTCGGCGGACAGCACGAGGAGGCGCGTGCCCGTCGCCGGGTCGGTGATCTCGATCGGGGCTGCCGCGACCACCGCGACCGGCCGGGGCACGGGGACCGTCGTGCCGGTGCCGTACTGCTGCACCCCCGAGATCGGTCCGGCGCCCCCCGGCACGGCGTCGAAGGTCGCGGTCCACGCCCCCGTCGTCGGGTCGGCCGGGACGGCCTGGGTCAGGTCGTCGCCGAGCGAGACCGTGACGGTCGCGCCGGGCTGGGCGGTGCCCGACACCGTGACCGGCGTCGTCTGACCGTCGAGGACGACGACGGTGGCACCCGGGGCGGGCTCGGTGATCGAGACCGGCGTGCCGACCAGGACGTCGAGCTGCTGGGTGGCGGGAGTCGTCGAACCGGCCGGGACCGTCTGCGTGACGACGACCGGGTACGAGCCGACGGGCACGTCGCCCACCGTGACGGTCCAGGTGCCCTCGGGGGTCACCGTGGTCGTCTCGGAGAGGTCGTCGCCCACCGCGACCACGACCGTCGCACCGGGCTGACCCGTGCCGACGACCGTGACGTCCGTGGTGTCGTCGGCGTCCTCCACGACGATCGACGACCCGGCGGGCGGCGAGGTGATCGTCACGGGAGCGGCCACGACGACCGACACGTCCCGCGTTATCGGGGTCGACACGGCGCCGTCGACGGTCTGGGTGACCGAGGCGGTGCGGTCGCCGACCGGCACGCCGTCGACCGTGACGCTCCAGGCACCGGTCGTCGGGTCGGCCACGACCGTCCCGACCAGGCCGTCACCGAGGTCGACCGTGACGGTCGCTCCGGGCTGGGCCGGGCCGGCCGCGCCCCCCGGGGCCGTGTCGCCCGCGGCGAGCACGACGACCGTCGTGCCGTCGGGGGGCCGGTCGACGACGAGCCCCGCCGCCGCCGCGACCGTGAACGGTTGCGTCGCTGCGGCCGAGGTCGCGCCCCGGATCGTCTGCGTGGCGGTCAGGGTGTGGTCGCCGACGGGGACTCCGTCGACGGTCGCCTGCCAGTCGCCCTCGGGCCCGACGGTGGCACCGGCCGTGAGGCCCGTGCCGAGCGAGACGGCGATGGTGGCGCCGGGCTCACCGGTGCCCGCGACGACGACCGACGTGGTGCCGGCCGGGTCGAGCAGGGAGACCGTCGCACCCGGGGTCGGGGTGACGATCGTGGGCGCGGCGGGGGCCACGACGATCGACACGTCCCGCGTGACCGGGGTCGAGGTCGAGCCGTCGACGGTCTGGGTGACCGCGATGGTGCGGTCGCCGACCGGGACTCCCGGCACGGTGACGCTCCACGCGCCGGTCGTTCCGTCGACCGTGGTCGTGGCGGTCAGGCCGTCGCCGAGGTCGACGCCGATCGAGGCGCCCGGCTCGGCCGTGCCCGAGACGACCAGGTCGGTCGTGGCGTCCGGCGTGGCCACCGCCACGACGGTCCCGACGGCGGGGGCCTCGATGACGACCGCGGCGGCGGGGACCACCGAGAGGGGCTGCGTGACGGCGGGCGACACCGAGGTGCCGAGCGCCTGGGTGGCGGTGAGCGTGCGCTCGCCGACCGTGACGCCCGCCACGACGACGCTCCAGGCGCCGGTGGTCGGGTCGGCGGTCGTCGAGGCCACGAGGTCGTCGCCGAGGTCGACGCGGACGGTCGCCCCCGGCTCGGCCGTGCCGCTGACCGTGACGGCGGTCGAGGCGGTCGCGTCGGCGACCGTCACGACGGCACCGGGCGTGGGCTGCAGCACGGTCAGCTCGTCGCCGACCACGATCTCGAAGGTCGCCAGGACCGGGGTCGAGGTCGTGCCGGCCACGGCCTGCGAGGCCGTCACCTGGTAGGTGGCGACGGGCAGGTCGGCGAAGACGACGGACCAGTCACCCGAGGCGGGGGCGGCGGGCGTGGTGACGGCCGCTCCCCCGTTCAGCCGGACCGAGACCTCGGCACCCGGGGACGCCGTACCCCAGACGGGGACGTCGATGGTGCCGGCCGGGTCGAGCACGGTGAAGACGGAGTCGTCCGGGTCGACGATGACGACCGGGGCGGCCGCGCGGACCTCGAACGAGCTCTCCTGCGCCGGCGAGGTGGTCCCGCCGATGCTCTGCGTGGCCGACAGGCCGACCGCACCGACGGGCACGCCGGCCACGTCCACCGACCAGGCGCCGGTGGTGGGGTCCGCCGCGACGGTCGCGACGAGGTCGGCACCGGTCACGGGGTCCAGGACCACGTCGACGGTGGCACCCGCGGCCGCGGTTCCCGAGACCGTCACCGTCGAGACGACGTCCGGTCCGGCCACGTCGACGACGGAACCGTCGGCGGGAGCGACGACGACGAGGGGGGCACCGGCGAGGATCTGCACCACCCGCGTCTCGGGGGCCGAGACCGAGGTGCCGACCGTCTGGGTCGCGACGATCGTCCGTGTGCCGACGGGGACGTCGTCGAACGAGATCGACCAGGCGCCGGTCGTGGTGCCGGCCGTGACCGTGTCGGAGACGCCGTCGCCGAGGTCGACGCGGACGACCGCGCCCGGCTCGGCCTGGCCCGACACGACGAGGGTCGTGGTCGAGGTCGGGTCGGCGAGGACGATCGGGACGCCGTCGGCCGGGGCCACGATGGTGAGCGGGGCGGCCGGGTCGATCGTCACGACGCGCGTGTCGGCCTGCTGGACGGTGTCCCGCACCGTCTGAGAGGCCCCGAGGACCCGCTCGCCGACGCCGATGCCGACGAGGGTGACCGCCCAGGCGCCCGGCGTGGGGTCGGCGAGGGTGCTGCCGACCGCGACGCCGTCGAGGGTCACGGGGATCCGAGCGCCCGGCTGGGCGGTCCCGGCGACCGGGACGTCCTGCGTGGCCGCGGGCGAGGCGACGACGTAGCGGACGTCGGCGTCAGGCGTCGTGATGACCACGTCCGCTCCGGGGACGACCTCGAAGGCCCGGGTCACGGGCTCGGTGCTCGTCGTGCCGCCGACCGTCTGGGTCGCGGAGGCGACCTGGTCACCGACGGGGACGCCGGGGACCGTGACGGTCCAGAGCCCGTCGGCCCCGGCGGTCGTCGGGGTGCTCACACCGGCCAGCGTGACCACGACGGACGCACCGGGGTAGGCCGTGCCGGTCACGACGACGGCGGTGGTGCTGCCGGTGCCGGCGACCGTGATGACGTCGCCGTCACCGGGTGCGGTGATGGTGAGGTCGGCCTCGGCCGAGACCACCGAGAAGTCCGTCGGCTCGGCCTCGAGGAGGTCGGGGCCCTGCTGCTGGCTCGCGCCCACGACGTGGTCGCCGACGGCGACCCCGGTCAGGACGAGGGACCAGGCGCCCTGCGGGTCGGTGGCGACCGGGGCCTGGTCGACGCCGTCCACCGTCACGGTGACGGGCAGACCGGCCACGCCGGTGCCCGCGATGGTGACCGGAGCGGGCCCCTGGTCGTCGGCGACGACCAGCTGGGTGCCGGGGACGGGCGGCGTGATGACGACGTCGCCGCCGACGCCGACCTGGATGTCCCGCGTGGCGGCGTCCGAGGTGGAGCCGTTGACGCTCTGGGTCACCGAGACCGTGTGCGGACCGACCGGGACACCGGCGACGGTCACGGACCACTGGCCCGAGGCCGGGACGACCACCTGGCCGACGAGCCCGTCGCCGAGGTCGACCGCGACGGTCGCCCCGACCTGGCCCGTGCCCGAGACGACGACGGGCGTCGTGTCCTGCGGTCCCGGGACGAAGTACTCGGCGCCGTCGAGCGGTGCCGTGACGGCCAGGGGCGTGCCCTGCGCGATCGTCAGCGGCTGGGTCACCGGCGCGGAGGTGGTTCCGCCGAGGGTCTGCGTCGCACCGAGCGTGCGGACACCGGCGGGGACGTCCGGGATGACGACGGTCCAGGCGCCCGTGGCGGGGTCGACCGTGGCCGGCACCTCGAAGCCGGCGCCGAGGCCGACCGTGACGGTCGCCCCCGGGTCGGCCGTGCCGGTGACGGTCACGTCGGCCGTGGTGCCGCCGACGATCGGGATCGTGGCCCCGGGGGCCGGCGTCGAGATGGCGACCGGGGTCCCGGCGACGATCGTCACGACGCGCGTCTGCGCAGGCGACACGGTGCCGCCGACGGTCTGCGTCGCCGAGATCGCGCGCTGACCGACGGGCACGCCGGCGACGTCCACCGACCAGGCGCCGGTCGTGGCGTCCGCCGTGACCCGGCCGGTCAGGCCGTCGCCGAGGTCGACGCGGACGTCGGCGCCGGCCTGGGCGGTGCCCGAGACGGTCAGGGTGGTCGAGGAGGCGCTGTCGGCCACGCGCACCGTGGTGCCCTCGGCCGGGGCGTCGATGACGAGCGGCGCACCGGCGGCGACCGTCAGCGGCTGCGTGACCGGCACCGAGACGACGCCGGCGACCGTCTGCGTGACGCTGACCGTCCGGGGCCCGACGGGCACGGACGAGACGGTCGCCGACCAGGCGCCCGTGCCGTCGGCCGTCGTCGTGGCCACGTAGCCGTCGCCCAGGTCGACCCGGACGGGGGCGTTCGGCTCGGCGGCTCCCGTCACCGTGACCGGGGTGGTCGAGGTGGCGTCGGCGACCGTGAGGGTCGCACCGGGCGCAGGCGTCGAGATCGTCACGCCGGTCGCGGCCACGAGGGTGAAGTCGGTGGTCTGCGGGGCGGACACCGCGCCTCCCACCGTCTGCGTCGCGCTGGCCGTGTAGGCGGCGACCGGCAGGGCCGGGAAGGTCACGGACCAGGTGCCGTTGGCGGCGACCGTCGCGGTGAGGTCGCGGCCGCCGCCGAGCGAGACGGCGACGGGGGCATCGGCCTGACCGGTGCCCGAGACGGTGACGTCACGGGTCGAGTCGGCGCCGGGCAGACGGTACTGCGTGCCGGAGGTCGGGCTCGTGATCGTGAGGCCCGCGCCGGCGACGACGCTGAAGGCCCGCGTCACGGCGGCGGAGACGTCGGCACCGACGGCCTGCGTCACGGACGCGGTGTAGCCGCCGACGGGCACGCCCGGGACGGTCGTCGTCCAGGTGCCGTCCGCGGCGACGAGCGCGGTGGCCGTGCGGCCGCCACCCAGGTCGACGGCGACGGTGGCCGTGGGGGTGGCGGTGCCCGAGACGATCACGGGGGTCGTGGAGTCGGCGTCGAGGACGGTGAAGACGCGTCCGGCGGTGGGTGCGGGGACGACGAGCGGCTGTTGGGCGACGACGGTGAGGTCGCGCGTGACCGGACCGGTGGTCGCGGTGCCGAGGGCCTGGGTCACGGAGGCGCTGTACGCTCCCGCGGGCACGGTCGCGACGGTCACGCTCCAGCTGCCGTCCGCGGCCACCGTGCCGGTGCCCGTGAGACCGGCGCCCAGGTCGACGCTGACGGTGGCGCCGGGCTCGCCGGCACCGGTCAGCACGACGCTGCGGGTGGCTCCGGGAGCGGTCGGCACGACGAACACCTGACCGGCGGTGGGCGTGGGGATGCTCAGGGGGACGAGGGCCGCAGCCCGGACGGTGGAGGTGGCGAGGTCGACCCGGGACGCGTTCACGAGCGGCAGGACCGAGAGGCTGACCGCGTGGACGGAGCTCGAGCCCGCGTCGGTGCCCCGCCCGTCACGGAAACCGTCGCCGTCCTGGGCGTTGATCGTGACGCGGACGAGCTGGTTCAGCAGGGTGGTCAGCGGAGCGAGGGTCGTGACGACGGCGGCGGTGGTGGTGCGCAGGGTGGTCGTCGGCGCGGCGAGCGCCGTGCCGTTCACGAGGGGCGAGTACACACCGCCGACCGAGGTGAGCAGGGTGCCGACGACGGGCAGGAGGGCTCCCCGGAGGACGGTGACGCCGAGTGCGCCGACGAGGCCGGTGCCCTGGACCGTCGTCGAGGCGGCGGGCGTCGTGCCGTCGAGCAGCTGGCCGATGGTCGTCACGGTGCGGGTGGTCAGCGTCTCGTTCGCGGTCGCGAGTCCGAGGTCGATGCGGACGGGGACGCTGAGGTCGACGGTCACGGCGGGGGGCCGGGTGGCCGCGTTCGCGGCCGCGACGAGGTTCGTCGGCAGCTGGTTCTGCAGGATGTCGGTGATGCCGTTCGTGATGGCGGTGATCGTCGCGGGCCGCAGGAGGTCGCTGTTCGCGGGCAGGCCGTTGAGGGCACCGAGGTCGATGACGACCCGACCCGTGCTCGGTGTGATGGTGACCGGCCCGCTCGTCAGGGGGCGGGCGAGTTCCGTGCTGATGGTGGAGTCGAGGTCGACGGTGGCCCGCGCGCCCCCCGTGGGCTGGCCGAGGGTGACGGCGCCGCCGAGGGGCAGGCCGTTCACGGCCGTGGTGAGCGGACCGGTGATCGAGGTCGCGAGGCCGCTGACGGCCGCGCTGCCGGTGACGCCGTTGACCGTGGTGCCCAGACCGGTGACCGTGGTGCGCAGCGACGAGGTGACTCCCGCGACCGCGGGGCTGGTGAGCGTGTACCGGGCTCCGGCGACCTGGTAGGCCGTCGTGGGTGTGCCCGCGGTGGCCCCGCGCTGCTGGGTGATCTGCGACGAGAGCGCACCGAGCTGCAGGGTGACGTCGCTGACGACGCCCTGGGTGGCCGGCACCTGGGCGAGCAGAGGCTGGAGGCGCAGGGTCGTCTGCTGCCCCGCGCTGCCGTTGCCCGCGGCGATCGAACCGTCGGCGCCGATGAGGCCGGCCGAGGCCGTGGCACCGGTCGCGGTGGCGTTCGCGTACTGCCCGTTCCCGCCGAGGGTCAGCAGTCCGTTGCCGCCGAGGAGGCGGATGCCGTTGCCGAGCCCGACGTCCAACAGCTGCAGCGCCCGGAGGTTCAGCGGGTTGACCGACGTCGGCGGGTTCTGCGTCGTGCCGAAGGCCGAGTAGGCCCCGCCGAGGGCGGCGACCTGGTCGAGCGAGACGATGCCCGAGCCCCCGACCAGCGAGGCCTCGGCCTCGCTGCGGTCGGTCGTGGCCGCCTGGGCGGGGACGACGACGACGAGCGCGCCGACCACCGCCGCGACGACGGCCGCGGCCGTCGCCTTCAGTGCGCGGGACGCGTGGGAGCGCCGGGGACGCTCGATCGCCTGGCTTCGCATGGGTGTGCCTCTTCCTGACGGGACGAGCCCGCCGCCTGATCCGAAGAACTCCCGCTGGTGAGGCGGGAGGTGCTGCTGTTCTGTTGTGTGCCGCGGTGTCGCTGTCCGGGGACGACGACGAGGCGAACGGGACTACCGCGCGGTGCGCGGGCTCGTTCGCCTGGTGCGGGTGCTGCTGACGTGCCGTGGTGAGGGGCTCATCGGTCCTGATCCTGATCGTGTGCTGCGGGTGCGACGGCGCCGTCGCGCGGGGTCGCACCGTGGTGAGGGGTGCGGCCGGAGCGGTGGTTGGTCGCTCCCGACGAGCTGGTTCGGTCTCGTCGTGCTGCCGAGCATAGACGGCCAGCGCCCGGATCGCGCACCCCCACGAAGGGGGGACACGGAGGGAGGCCTCGAGGCCTCGGGCCCAGGAACTCAGGCCCCAGAAAGAGGAATGACCCCTCACGCACCCGCCAGAGCCCGGTTACCCTTGCTGCATTTCTGCCCTGGGGGAGTTGGCCTGGATGACGCCACGTGAGGAGCCTCGACGAGTTTAGCGGCAACTGAGTGGTCGCCGCGACCCGGGGTGTTGCCTGGGGTCATGAGAATCGTCATCGCCGGAGGACACGGCAAGATCGCCCAGCTCCTCGAACGCCGACTCGCCGACGCCGGGCACGACCCCGTCGGCATCGTCCGCAACCCCGACCACACCGCCGACCTCGAGACCGCGGGGGCCCGTGCCCTCGTCCTCGACCTCGAGAAGACCGACGTCGACACGCTCGCCGGCCACCTCGACGGAGCCGACGCCGTCGTCTTCGCCGCGGGTGGTGGCGGCGGCAGCGGTGCCGAGCGCAAGCTGACCATCGACCGCGACGGGGCCGTCCTGTTGGCCGACGCCGCCGAGAAGGCGGGCGTCACGCGCTACGTGATGGTCTCGGCCATCGGCACCGACGACTTCGACCCGGCCCGCGCCGAGCTCCCCGCCGCGAACGACGACGACGTGTACCAGGTGTACATGCGCGCGAAGAGCGAGGCCGACGCCGACCTGCGCCGTCGTGAGGGCTTGGACTGGACGATCGTGCGTCCCGGTGGCCTGACCGACGACGCCGGCACCGGCCAGGTCACGGTCGGCACGACCGTCGAGCGTGGCAGCATCCCCCGCGCCGACGTGGCCGAGATCATCGCCACCGCGCTGATCGAGGGCACCGCCGTCAAGACGCAGTTCGAGGCCGTCTCGGGTGACGTCCCCGTCTCGGACGCGCTGGCGACCATCAAGTACTGACCCGCGCCTCCTGGTCGTCGTCCGACGGCCCGGAGGCTGCAGACCGAGACACGAGAGCCCCGGAGGCGCGACCTGCGCACCGGGGCTCTCTCGCGTCGTCGGAGCGGCCGGGTCGTCCACCCGGCCCGACGTCTCAGCTGACGGCGGCGGCCTGCCGGGCGATCTCGAGTTCTTCGTTCGTCGGGACGACGAGGACCGAGACCTTCGAGCCCTCGGGCGAGATGTAGCGCGCGTCGCGGGAGGCGAGCTCGTTGCGGTCGTCGTCGACGTGGATGCCGAAGAACTCGAGGCCCATCAACGTGCGCCGACGCAGCAGGGCGTTGTTCTCCCCCACACCCGCCGTGAAGACCACGGCGTCGAGGCCGCCGAGCTGGGCGACGTAGGCCCCGATGTAGTGCCGCAGGCGGTGCCGGTAGACGGCGAGCGCCGCCTCGGAGACGGCGTCGCCGCGGGAGGCGCTGTCTTGCACGTCGCGCATGTCGCCGCTGCCGGTCAGCCCGAGCAGCCCGCTCCCCTTGTTGAGCAGCGTCTCGAGCTCGGCGAAGTCGAGACCGGCCTCGCGGTGCAGGTGGAAGACGGCGGCGGGGTCGATGTCGCCCGAGCGCGTGCCCATGACGAGCCCTTCGAGGGGCGTCATGCCCATGCTCGTGTCGATCGACCGACCGCCGTCGATCGCGGCGGCCGAGGCACCGTTGCCGAGGTGCAGCACGATGGTCTTCAGCTCGGCGAGGGGGCGGCCGAGGAACTCGGCGGTCTTCTCGCTGACGTACTTGTGCGACGTGCCGTGGAACCCGAAGCGGCGCACGTGGTGCTTCTTCGCCAGCTCGGCGTCGATCGCGTACGTGTAGGCCGCGGGGGCGAGCGTCTGGTGGAACGCCGTGTCGAAGACCGCGACGTGGGGCACGCCGGGGAAGGCCTCCTTCGCCGCGCGGATGCCCTGCAGGTTGGCCGGGTTGTGCAGCGGGGCGAGGGCCGACAGACGCTCGATCGCCTTCTCGACGTCGGCCGTGACGGCCGTGGCGCGGTCGAACTCTTCTCCACCGTGGGCGACGCGGTGGCCGACCGCGACGGGCGGGTACTCGGCGAACGACGGACCGTGCGCGTCGAACGCGGTCAGCATCGCGGCGAAGCCGGCGGCGTGGTCGGCGATCGGTTGCGTGTCGTTGCGCGTCTCGTCGCCGGTGACCTCGTTGCGGTGGCGGGTCGACCCGACCGCCTCGCCGATGCGCTCGACGAGGCCGCTGGCGAGAGTGCGCTCGCCTTCGAGCTCGATCAGCTGGTACTTGAACGACGACGAGCCGGAGTTGACGACGAGGACGGTGCTCACGAGGAGGCT
The DNA here is from genome assembly GCF_001297205.1 of Frigoribacterium sp. RIT-PI-h. Lineage (NCBI taxonomy): Bacteria > Bacillati > Actinomycetota > Actinomycetes > Micrococcales > Microbacteriaceae > Frigoribacterium > Frigoribacterium sp. RIT-PI-h. The sequence continues at coordinate 144,885 of NZ_LHOZ01000076.1, forward strand.
CCTTCGGTGCTGGTGGCGGTGGCGGCCTCGGCTGCGGCGGCCTGCGTGCCGGCCTGGATGGCGGTGATGGCGACGGTGTTGACGATGTCGCCGACGAGCGCCCCGCGCGACAGGTCGTTGATCGGTTTGCGGAGGCCCTGCAGGATGGGGCCGATCGCGACGGCGCCCGCACTGCGCTGCACGGCCTTGTAGGTGTTGTTGCCCGTGTTGAGGTCGGGGAAGATGAACACCGTCGCCCGGCCGGCGACCTCGGACTCGGGCATCTTGGCGGCGGCCACGGTCGGGTCGGCCGCGGCGTCGTACTGGATCGGTCCCTCGACGAGCAGGTCGGGTCGGCGTTCGCGGACGAGGGCCGTGGCGGCGCGGACCTTCTCGACGTCGGCACCGGAGCCGCTGTCGCCCGTGCTGTAGCTCAGCATCGCGACGCGCGGCTCGATGCCGAACTGCTGCGCGGTCTGCGCCGACGAGATGGCGATGTCGGCGAGCTGTTCGGCGGTGGGGTCGGGGATGACGGCGCAGTCGCCGTAGACGAGCACCCGGTCGGCGAGCGCCATGAGGAACACGCTCGACACGACGCCGACGTCGGGCAGCGTCTTGATGACCTCGAACGCGGGCCGGATGGTGTGCGCCGTGGTGTGCTTGGCACCCGACACCATGCCGTCGGCGAGGCCGAGCTTCACCATCATGGTGCCGAAGTACGAGACGTCGGTGACCGTGTCCATCGCCTGCGAGACCGCGATGCCCTTGTGCGCCCGCAGCTTGGCGTACTCGGTCGCGAAGAGCACCTGCAGGCTGGGGTCGAACGGGTCGAGCACGCGGGCGGCGGCGAGGTCGAGACCGAGCTCGGCCCCCCGGGCGCGGATGGCCGTCTCGTCGCCGAGCAGCGTGATGGCGGCGACGCCGCGCTGCAGCAGGGTCGACGCGGCCCGGAGCACCCGGTCGTCGTCGCCCTCGGGCATGACGATGTGCTTCTGCGCCCCGCGGGCCCGCTCGAGCAGCTGGTACTCGAACATCAGCGGGGTGACGACGCCGGACGGGCTGACCTGCAGCAGGCGCAGCAGCTCGGCCCCGTCGACGTGGGTCTCGAAGAGGGCGAGGGCGAGGTCGTACTTGCGGGGCGAGTCGGCGGCGAGTCGACCGCGGGTCTGGGTGATGGCGAGGGCGGTGTCGTAGGTGCCGGTGCTCGTGGTGGCGATCGGCAGGGGGCTGTCGAGCCCCTCGAGCAGGCGCTCGACCTGGGGGGCGAGGGCGAACCCGCCGTTGAGCACGATGCCGGCGAGTGACGGGAAGGTCTCGGAGGCGTGCGCGAGCACGGTGGCGACGAGCACGTCCGAGCGGTCGCCTGGCACGACGACGACGGCGCCTTCGGTGAGGCGCGGCAGCACGTTCTCCATGGACATGGCGGCCACGACGACCCCGAGCGCCTCGCGGTCGAGCAGGGCGTCGTCCCCGCGCAGCAGGGTCGCGCCGGTGGCCTGCAGCACGGCGCGCATCGTGGGGGCGACGAGCACACGGTCCTCGGGCAGCGTCCAGATCGGGACGCGACCGGTCGGCGACGCCTCGAGGGCGTGCCCGATGCCGTCGACGACCTCGTCGAGGTGGTCGGGGTCCACCCGGTTCGCGACGACGGCCAGCAGGCTCGCGTGCTCGGAGCGCAGTTCGGCGGTGGTGAGCTCGGCGACCTGGCGCATGTCGGCACCCGAGCGCCGCGTCTGGCCGTCGGCGCTGCGGCCGCCGAGCACGAGCAGCACGGGCGCGCCGAGGTTGGCGGCGATGCGGGCGTTGTACGAGAGCTCGGTGGGGCTGCCGACGTCGGTGTAGTCGGAGCCGATCACGACGACCGCGTCGCACTGCCGCTCGACGGCGGCGAAGCGGCTGACGATCGTGGCGAGCGCCGCGTCGGGGTCGGCGTGGACGGCGTCGTAGCTGACGCCCACGCACTCGTCGTAGGCGAGGTCGACGCTGTCGTGCGACAGCAACAGCTCGAGCACGTAGTCGCGCTCGTCGGTCGACCGGGCGACGGGGCGGAACACCCCCACGCGGCCCACCTCGTGACTGAGCGTGTCGAGCACGCCCAGGGCGATCGTGGACTTGCCCGTGTGGCCTTCGGCAGAGGTGATGTAGATGCGTGTCGACACGCTCGCCAGCCTAGGGCGGCAGCCTTCGAGCCGCCGGGGAAGCGTGCTTCCGCAACACGCGGCCCCTCTCCTAGGCTCGTCGGCATGCCGATCCGCACCGCGACCGAAGCCGACCTGCCCGGCGTCCTCGAGATCCACGCCGACGCCGTCGCGCACTCGAAGGCCATCTGGACCGACGTCACCCCGACCCTCGAGGGCCGACGAGAGTGGCTGACCGGCCATCAGGAGGCGCGGCGCAGCGCGATCGTCGCGGTGGACGGCGACGAGGTGGTCGGCTACGGCAGCTACGGGCCGTTCCACGCGAAGGACGGCTACCGGCACACCTGCGAGAACTCGGTGTACGTCCGGCCGGGGCAGCAGGGTAAGGGCCTCGGCCGCGCGCTGATGACCGAGCTGATCGAGCGCGCGACGCGGGACGACCTGCACGTCATGGTGGCGCTGATCGAGGCGGGCAACGAGGCGTCGGTGCGGTTGCACGCGTCGCTCGGCTTCGAGGACGCCGGCGTGCTGCGCGAGGTCGGCACGAAGTTCGGCGAGTGGCTCGACCTGAGGTACATGACCCGCCGCCTCGCCTGAGGGCCGTGCGACGCGCCCGCCAGGGGTTCGCTTCCGGACGCCAGGAGTTGTGGTCGCGCATGCACCAAGCTAGGAGCACGACGGGTGCCGCCGACGCCACCTCCACACCCTCGAGAAAGACACCGGCATGATGTCGCTGACCGCCGCCTCCGCCATGGCCCTCGTCGCCCTGGGCATGGTGCTCACCCCGGGCCCGAACATGATGTACCTCGTCTCGCGGAGCATCAGTCAGGGCCGCCGCGCGGGCCTCGTCTCGCTCGCCGGCACCGCGGTCGGCTTCGTCGTCTACATGACGATGGCCAACGTCGGCCTCGCCGCGGTGTTCCTCGTGGTTCCCTGGCTCTACACGGCACTGAAGGTCGCCGGCGCCGCCTACCTGCTCTGGCTGGCCTACAAGACGCTGCGACCCGGAGGCGCCTCCGTCTTCGACACCCGTGATCTGCCCCGCGACTCCACGGCCGAGCTCTTCCGCATGGGGCTCGTGACGAACCTGCTGAACCCGAAGGCGGCGATCATGTACCTCGCCCTCATCCCCCAGTTCGTCGACCAGAGCGCCGGCAGTGTCGTCGCCCAGGGCTTCCAGCTCGGCGCGGTCCAGATCGCCGTGAGCCTCGCCGTCAACGCCGGCATCATCGTCGCCGCCGGGTCCATCGCGGTCTTCCTCCGCCGCAGACCGAGCTGGATGCGCTGGCAGCGGTGGGCCACCGGCACCCTTCTCGGCGCCGTGGGCGTCAGGCTCGCCCTGGACGCGCCCGCCCCGGCTGCGGCCGGATAGCCATCGGCTCACGGGACTCGCACGACGTCGGCTGGTGGTGTCGAACACTGCCGACCTCCGGGCCGCGGAAACATCATCAAGAACCCGTGTCGATGTACCGAGCCCTAACCTGATGGCATGGGGATGCAGAAGAAGGCGTTGGCCACCCTCGTCGCACTGGTGGCCGTCACAGGTTTGCTGTCCAGTTGCGCGTCGACCGCGCCAGCGACCGGGACGCCGTCAGAAGAAGCAAGCGCGACGTCCGCCGCGCAACCGAGCGACGGTACCGAGGAGTGGCCGGCAGGCGCCGACACCGACACCCCGTCGTGCCAGGACGCCTCGTCGGCCGTCCTCGCAGTGGTCAACGACTCGTTGCTCCAGACGGCCTCCTCGAACGGCACCGTCATGTCCGCACTGCCCTGGCTGAGCGCCCACCCCGATCCTGACCTCGGGACATGGACCCTCACCGGCCTGGTCGAGACCACCCAAGGCACCGAGGGCGGATACTTCGTCGTCTTCGCCACGGCGGACGACCCCACCTCAGCTGCATTCGACGGGGCAGTATTCGCACTGGGCGCCGCAACCGGGGTGACGAACCTCCCACCTCTCGAGCCGGCCTACGTGGGACCGACCGACATGGACGATGTACCGCCCGCCGCACTCAGCTGCGGAACGCAACGGTCGCAGAATCCGTAAGCCTCACCTCCCGAGCCCCCACTTTCCCTCAGGGCCCGCTCAACGATGCCCTTCCGGGCCTTACTTCGACGTCAGCGATCGTATCCAGCGAGGACGTAGACGGAGATACTGGTGATCGCTGCGTCGGCGATGCGGTTCCGGGTGGCCGGGTCGACCCCGGCTTTCGCGAGCGCTTCCAGACCACGGTGTGTCGTCAGGATGAGGCCACCCAGGGCCGCCGCGTCCGCCTCCGGATCGACGAGTCCGGCGCGCTGCGCCTGTTCCACGAGCTGCCGGCAGCTGTCGAGCAGTGTGTCGTACGCGGCTGACGAACGAGCGGCGATGTCTTCATCCTCGGAGGCGAGTTCAGCGGTCCCCTTCGCAAGGAGGCAGCCGGACGAGGAATGGATCGATGCCCTCGACCTCAACTACCTCTCCGCCGTCCGCCTCACCGGCGCTCTCTTGCCCGCCCTCCGCGAGGCCGGCGCCGGCAGCGCGGTCGTCAACATCTCTTCCGGCGCCGCAGTCACCCCGCAGGGCCCGATGGCGCACTACGGTGCCGCCAAGGCCGCCCTCGCCGGCTACGGCAAGGCGCTAGCCTCCGAGCTCGCCCCAGCCGGCATCCGGGTCACCACCGTCACTCCCGGCAACGTCCTCACCCCGGGCGCCGACGCTCTTCGTCAGACGATCGCCGACGCGATGGGGGTGCCCCTCGAAGCGACGACCGCGGGCGTTCCCCTCGGCCGCCCCGGCGATCCGCGCGACGTCGCCGAAGCGGTGGCGTACCTGGCCTCCGACCGCGCCCAATGGGTCACCGGCGCGAACCTCGTCGTCGGCGGCGGCGAACTCCCCACCTTCTGACACGTCCGGACCCTCACCGGTCCGACGACCTCCCGGCCGGAGGTGCAGGGCTCGACCCGCACCTCCGGCCTCCCTCCGCACGAGAACGTCGGGGCACCGCCCCGCGAAAGGCATCCGATGAACACCACCTCCACCACCGGTTGCCTCGCCGGTCGACGCGCCCTGGTCACCGGTGCATCCCGCGGCATCGGCGCGGCCATCGCCCGAGCCCTCGCGGCCGACGGCGCGTCCGTCGTCATCACCTACTGGTCCTCTGCCGACGCCGCCGACGAGCTCGTCCGGGGCATCCGCAACGCCGGCGGCCACGCCGACGCGATCCGTGCAGACGCCGGCGATGCCGCAGACGCCGTCCGCAGCGTCCAGCGCGCAGTGGAGATCCTGGGCGGCCTCGACATCGTCGTCCCGAACGCTGCCACCGCATGGAACGAAGCCTTCGCAGACGCCAGCGCCGAGCACATCGAGAAGACCCTCGACCTCAACCTCCGCGGTCCCGCGTACACCGTCCAGGAAGCGCTCCGACACATCAGCGATGGGGGCCGCATCATCCTGATCAGCTCGCTCAGCGCGCAGATCAGCCCGTTCCCCGGCCAGACCGCCGACGGGATGAGCAAGGCCGCGCTCACCGCCCTCGGCCGGTACGGCACACCCGACGAGGTCGGCAACCTCGTCGCCTGGCTCGCCTCCGAGCAGTCCTCTTACATCACCGGCAGCGTCATCAACATCGACGAAGGCGTCACCGCCTAGACAGAACCGGGCCTTGCTTCCCGCCGGCCGTCTTGATCACCGATCCGCTATCGGACACGCGAGAACGGGTACCCGTAGCAGCTCAGGCGAGCGATGCCGCCGCGCTGCGCAGACCCTCGAGTGCTGTCAGCACATGGGGCGCGAGCCCTGCGTCCTCGGACCCGTCTTCGTCCGACCACCGGGCGTATCCCTGCTTGAACGCCAGCACGCCCATCTCGCTCGCGAGGTGCGCCGTCGCCTCGGGCACTCCGCGAGTCTCGAGGGCGGCCGTCATCGCCGCGGCCATGCCGACACTCTTGAGCGCATCCCTCTCCTGCAGCTCACTGCTCGCCGCGACGGCTGCCTTCAAGCGGGGACCGAGGGCGCGGTTGCGTGGCCCCATCTCGGCGGAAGCGCGCTCGAGTCCGACAGCGACGGCCTCGAGAGGAGTCGCGTCGGCCGGCGCCTCGGTGATGCCGTCCGCCAAGAGCTTGCTGAGACTCTCCTGCCCGGCGACGAGCAGCTCTCGCTTGTCCGGGAAGTGACGGAAGAACGTGCTCTTGGTGACCCCGGCCCGCTCGCTGATCTGAGCCACCGTGGTGTCGTCGTAGCCGCGCTCGACGAAGAGGTCGACCGCGGCGACGACGAGCCGCTCGCGTGCTCCCGGTTCCCATCTGGACATGAGGCCATCCTACGTGATGCGACACTTGTCCCATCAGAGGTGCTACGGTGATGGGACATGAGTCCCATCAGGGGCCGGACGACCTACGAGGAGCACCCCATGCACGTTTTCGTCACCGGAGGTACCGGCACCATCGGCACGCCCGTCGTCGCCGAGCTGCTGGCCAACGGCCACACCGTCGTCGGACTGGCTCGCTCGGAGGCTTCCGCGGCAGCACTGGAGAAGGCTGGCGCGACGACCATCCGGGGCGGCCTCGCCGACCTCGACGCGCTCCGCGAAGGCGCTGCGCAGGCGGACGGCGTCATCAGTCTGGCCTTCGGCAGCGACTACAGCACCGCCGATGCCTTGATGCTGAGCATCGCGGAAGAGGCGACCGCCATGAGCACCCTCGGCGAGGCCCTCGTCGGCACCGACAAGCCGTACGTCGTCGTCTCGGGCACGCCGTCGACTGCCGGTCGGCCGTCCATCGAGTCCGACCCGCTGCCCCACGAGGGGCCGGTGGCTGGCCGGGCACTGTCGGTCGAGGCTGCCCTGGCCCTGTCGTCACGCGGCGTCCGCTCGTCCGCCGTGCGGATGCCGCGCACCGTCCACGAGGACGGCGAAGGCGGGTTCGCCGGCCTGCTCGCGCAGGCGGCCCGTGCAGCTGGGGTCGCCGGCTATCCCGGCACCGGTACCCAGCGCTGGCCAGCCGTGCACGCCCGTGATGCCGCGGTGCTGTTCAGGCTCGCGCTCGAGAAGGCTCCGGCCGGGACCGTCTGGCACGCCGTGGCCGACGAGGGCGACGCCGTGATCGACATCGCGAGGGTCGTCGGGCGTCGCCTCCGCCTGCCGGTGGAGCACGTCCCGGATGAGACGTTCGGACCGTTCGGTCCGATCTTCGCAGCCGACCAGCCGTCGTCGAGCGCGTACACACGCAAGGCGCTCGGCTGGAAGCCGAAACACCCCAGCCTCCTCGCCGACCTGGAGAACCTCCAGCCCTAGACCCAGCGCGAGGCCTGCGGCAAGGCATTCCCTATCGGGCCACCGTCATCGTGACGCGGTCCTGCCTGGGAGCCGTACTAGGTCCTTCCTACATCGAGCGCCCCACTTGCAGAGGAAAGACCACCATCCTCACCGTGGCCGATGAGCCCGTGCACATCGCGCCCAGATCGCCAGTAGGCATACAGGCCACTGGTCGCGTGCACCGCTGGTGGCCAGTGGCTCACCCGGAGACCGCGATGGGCCTGCGGCGCCGCTCGAGCGCGCAGATGACGAGAGCGATGACCGCGCCCAGGACCGCTCCTACGGTGTTCATGAACCAGTCGTTCGTGTCGCAGCGGCGACCGAGGACGGGTGCCAGGGCCTGTACGAATTCGACGACGGCGGAGAGGGCGACCGCACCGGTGAGGACTGTGAGCGGCCGGTTCGTTGCCGTCCCGAGGAAGAGCACGAGCGGCAGCAGCATCGCGACGTTGGCGAGCGTGTCGATCCCCCGGAACGGAACGCTGAACTGCACGGTGCAGGTGACACCGCCGGGCCGAGCCCCGTCGGGCAGCAGGGTCAGGACGAGCACCGCGGCGAGTGCCACGGCAGAGAGGGAGAGGAGGACACGCCGGAGCCGGAACCGGAGCAGGCCCCAGGCGAGCAGGGTGGCGGCCGCGACGGCGACCCAGAACCCGATGCGGACGAGGGGCGCGTGTTCGACGAGGAACGTGGAAATCACCGGGGGCCGTCGCTTTCTCGGTCGAGGCGCGTGAGCCAGACGTTCATGAGCGCGGACTCCTCGGGGAGGAGGGCGCCAGACCCGCCCTCGGCGAGCTGCGCACGGAGCTGCCGCCGGGCGGCTGTGGCGGCGTCGAACGACGCCGGCGGGGAACCCGCGACGAGGACGGCACCGAGGACGGCGTCGCGGAGCGCGTCAGCGACCGCATCCGCCTGTCGCGCGGGACGCGGGGCCGTCATCTCGTCGAGGGCGAACCCGATGTTGGCCGCCAAGATCATCCCCGATGCGACGTCGACTTCGAGACGGAGAAGCCCCGCGGCCGCGCACCGAGAGAGCGTCCGCTCGAGCAGCGCCCTCACACCGTCCGCTGCGCGACCGCCCGCCCAGGGTCGCGGCGCGAACATCAGGCGATAGAGGGCGGGGTTCTCCCTCGCGAAATCGAGGTGGTCACCCCACCCGCGGCGCAGGTCCGCCGCCGGGTCGTCGGTGGCCTCGAGCTCGGCCTTGCGGGCGGCGTAGCGCTGCAGGCCCGTCTCGGCCAGGGCGTCGAGGAGACCCCGCTTGTCGCCGAACACCCGATACAGCACCGGCTGGGTCACACCGACGGCCTCACAGACCGCTCGTGTGGCGATCTCGCCGTCGGACGCGGCGACCAGTTGTTCCTCGGCCGCCGCGAGCAGCGCGCTCCGGAGGTCGTCGTCGGATCGGATCATGCCCTCAGCTTAGGGCACTTGCTATCAGTTGTCGTATCTGTGATAGTTCTTACGTATCGGCGAAACTGCTGAGCAATAGCAACGAAAGGCAGATCATGAGCACTGATTCCCAGCGCGTCGCCGTCGTCACGGGTGGCTCCCGCGGCATCGGCCGCGCCATCTCCACCCGACTCTCCCGTGACGGGTTCACGGTCGTCGTCGCATCAGCCAGCGGGGGTGCCGCGGCCGCCGCGACCATCGACGAGATCGAGATTGCCGGCGGCCACGCTGTCGCCATGCAGGCCGACGTCGCCGACGAGCATGCCGTGGCGGCGATCTTCGACAGGGTCGCGAACGACTTCGGGGGCGTCGACGTCGTGGTGCACTCGGCCGGACGCCTCGGCTTGTCGACCATCGCCGAGCAGGACCTCGAGGCCCTCGACGACCTGCACAGGACGAACGTCCGCGGCACCTTCGTCGTCGCACAGCAGGCAGCACGTCGACTGCGCCCCGGGGGTGCCTTCGTCGGCATGTCGACCTCCGTCGTCGGAACGCAGTTCCCCACCTACGGCGCTTACGTCGCGAGCAAGAGCGCGGTCGAGGGCATGGCGCTGATCCTGGCGAAGGAGCTCCGTGGCCGGGACGTCACGGTGAACGTGGTCGCTCCGGGCCCGACCGCGACGGAGCTGTTCCTCGACGGCAAGACGCAGGAGCAGATCGACGCCCTGGCCAAGGTCCCGCCGCTCGAGCGCCTCGGCACCCCGGAGGACATCGCCGGCGTGGTGGCGTTCCTTGCCGGGCCGGACGGGCGCTGGGTGAATGGCCAGACCATCCGTGTCAACGGCGGCATGGTCTGATGACGACACCACCGGTCATCCTCGTCACCGGCGCCTCCACAGGATTCGGTCGGCTCACGGCAGAGTCGCTGGCACGCGCAGGCCACGTCGTCGCGGCGGGCATGCGCGCCGTCGACGGGAGGAACGCGGCTCATCGCGACGCCCTGGCCGACCTCGCCTCTCGTGAGGGGCTGACGCTTGGCGCCGTCGAGCTCGACGTCCAGTCGCAGGAATCCGTGGACGCTGCTGTCGACACCGTCATCAAGGCGCACGGCCGCATGGACGTCGTCGTGCAGAACGCCGGCCACATGGCCTTCGGTGCCGCTGAGGCTTTCACACCGGAACAGTTCGCGCACCTGTACGACGTCAACGTGATCGGCGGCCACCGGGTAGCCCGCGCCGCCCTGCCGCACATGCGCTCCCAGCGCTCGGGCTTCGTCGTGTGGGTGGGCAGCTCCTCGACCCGCGGCGGGCACCCTCCGTTCCTCGCCCCGTACTTCGCCGCCAAGGCCGGCATGGACGCTCTCGCCGAGAGCTACGCGGCCGAGACGATCCGGTTCGGCATCGACAGCTCGATCGTCGTCCCCGGAGCGTTCACCTCGGGCACGAACCACTTCACCAACGCCTCCACCCCGGCGGACGAGGCGCGGGTGACCGACCACGACGCCGAGTACGGCACGCTCCGCCGCGAGCTGACCGACCGCCTCGCCGCGATCGTGCCGCCCGAGGCCGACGTACAGGACGTCGCCGACGAGATCGTGCGCCTGGTCGGCCTGCCCCAAGGGACGCGCCCGTTCCGGTCGCACGTCGACCCATCCCGCGACGGCAGCGAAGTCGTGTCCGCGGTCGCCGACCGCATCCGTGCCGAGTTCTACCGCCGCGTCGGCATCGAGGACCTCCTGCCCTCGAACGCCGCCCTCTGACCCCCGGAACGTCCGGGCCACCACCGAAAGGAAACACCATGCCCTTCGCCAACCTCAAGGTCCCCGCGGACACCCTCACGCCTGAGTCCAAGAAGAAGCTGCAGGACGCCGTCACGGACGCCATCGTCGACGTCTACGGAGAACGAGCACGCCCGACGACCCTCGTCATCCTCGACGAGGTCGCCGACGGCGGCTGGATGCTCGGCGGCACCATCCTCGACGAAGCGATGCTCGGCCGCGTCTAGTAGCGCATGTCACAGGATGAGGGGCCCGGGCGACCGGGCCCCTCATCCTGTTCGCGGCACCGAGCCTGCCGCGACTCAAGCGCGCCGGTCCCTGTTCACCCGTCGGGGGCGGTAACCGGCCCGTGGGCGGCCGTGCCGAGCTGCTGCTCGATCTGCGGCAGGAGCGCCCGCACCGCCGCGACGACGACTTCGTCCACACGATCCTCGGGAAGCCGGCCGGTGGCCGTCAACGCACTGATGCCCTCCGTCGTCGCCGCGACCAGGAACGGCATCGGACCCATCGACTCCGAACTGCGCTCCCCGAGCAACTCCGCGCCCAAGGCGAAGAAGCGCTCGGCCGAAGACTGCGCCTCGGGGTCGCGCCCCGCATTCGTGCCGTCGCCGGTCGACGCGAACATCAGCTGCATCAGGGGGCCGTTTCGCTGCGCGAAGCGAGCATGAGCGCGGATGTACTCCGTAAGCCGGCGCTCGAGGGTGCCTACTTGCCGCGCGGCCTCGAGATAGCCACGCAGCTCATCGAAACCGTCCGCCGCGATCGCGGCGAGGACGGCATCTCGGTCACGGAAGTGACGGAGCGGCGCACCATGGCTGACGCCGACGCGGCGCGCGAGCTCCCGCACCGTCACCGCCTGCCGCCCCTCTTCGATCAGAAGTGCGCGCCCCTCTCGCACGAGCTCCTCACGCAGCGACCCATGGTGATAGGAGCGTGCCTGCTGTGCCATTCCATCAGTGTAGACGTTGACAACAATGTGGCCACTGTCTACATTGGGGGCATGGACGACACCAGAGCAGGCCAAGCGCCGACCAACGAGACCGTCATCATCACCGGCGGCACCAGCGGCATCGGCCGAGCGACCGCGGTCGCCCTGGCCAAGTCCGGATCACGCATCATCCTCGCTGTCCGGAACCAGGAGAAGGGGCAAGCAGTGGCAGCGACCCTCCCGGGCACTCCGGGGACGCACCGCGTCCTGCCACTCGACCTCGCGCGGCTTGAGACGGTGCCGGACTTCGCAGACCTTATCGACGAACCGATCGCCATCCTCGTCAACAACGCAGGCGTCGAGTCCAAGGACCTCCAGCGGACGGCCGACGGTCACGAGCTCCAGTTCGGTACGAACCACCTGGGGCACTTCCTCCTGACGACGCTGCTTCTGCCGCACATCACCGACCGCGTCGTCACCGTCGCCTCCCAGGCGGAGCGCATGGCTCGGCTCGACCTCGACGACCTCGATTGGCACAGGCGCCCGTACCATGCGAGCCGGGCGTACGCGGACTCCAAACTCGCCAACCTGCTGTTCACGTCGGAGCTGGACCGGCGGCTGCAGACGTCGGGCTCTCGAGTGCGGGCGCTGGCCGCCCATCCGGGGTTGGTCAAAACAGCCATCTACGACCGGCCGGCCGGTCAGCGCCCCAACCTCTGGGACCGGCTCGTCCCGATCTTGGGGCAGGAGCCGGAAGACGGTGCGCTGCCGTCGCTGTTCGCTGCCTCCGCCGACCTCCCCGGCGGCACCTTCGTCGGACCCCAGCGGATGATGCACATGCGAGGCGGAGCTGAGGTGATCAGCCAGTCGAAGCAGGCCCGGAACTCGGAGACCGCAGCGAGACTCTGGTCCATCTCCGAGCGGATGACGGCAGCGGGCACCCGCCCGTGAGCCTCGTCCAGGATCGTCCCCGCGCACTCTGGACCGGCGTACGCGGATGGCACCGACCGCTCGTCGCCTTCACCACAGTGATGTGCTTCTGGGCTGTGGTGTGTCTGGTCGGGCTGATCCTCGATCCGCGGACATTGGCAGGAGACCCGATCTGGGCCAAACCTCTCAAGTTCTCGATCTCCCTCGCGCTCTACGCGATCACCCTTGCGTGGATGCTCTCGATGGTGCAGCGGCCCGTCCTGCGTCGGATCGGTTGGTGGGCCGGAACCATCGGCGCAGCCGCGTCTCTCTTGGAGATCGTCGTCATCTCGATCCAAGTGATTCGCGGCGTGGGAAGCCACTTCAACGTCTCGACTCCGACGAACCAGCTCTTCTACCAGCTCATGGCCGGTGGGGTCACCCTCATGTACTGCGCGACACTGGTCATCGGAGCCTTTCTGACCATGTTCTCCCGGAACGAGGACAGGGCGCTGGCGTGGTCCCTGAGGCTCGGACTGATCATCGCCCTGGTCGGCCTGTCCGTGGGGTTCCTCATGGTGATCCCCACCGCGGGCCAGCTAGCCGACCCGACATCGTCGACCTACGGCTCCCACTCCGTCGGCGGCGACGACGCGACCGGCGGCATCTTCTTCCTCGGCTGGAACACCTCCCATGGAGATCTCCGCGTGTCCCACTTCATCGGCATGCACGCACTACAGGTCCTGCCGATCCTCGCGATCGCGCTCCCCCGGACACTCCGTGACGCCGATCGGCTCCGCATCGTCGTCGTGGCCGGAGCGACGTACGCTGCCGTCACGGCGATCGCCCTGTGGCAGGCGTTGCGCGGACAATCGCTCATTCACCCCGACGCCGTGACCTTCACAGCAGCCGGGATCGCCGTCACACTGGCCGCGATGGGCTTCGTGACAATTGCCATGCACAGACGCAACCAGCACAGGTAGCGCTAGGCCACGGCGGAACGGCACGCCGATGGACGAAGTCGAAGTCGAGGTCGCGCTCGATGAACGTCGGGTCTCTCCTCCAGGTCCCTCTGGACCATCGCCTAGCGAGACGCCTCGTCAAGGCTTGCCCGCACACCCTTTCGGTAGCCGAGCCATGCTGCCAGCAGGAGCAAACCGATGACGAAGATGACGGCGCCCACAAGGCTGTCGGTCGAGAACACGTGCACACCCTCGGCGGTGAACGTCGTGTCCGACAGGGGCGCATAGGCGAACCACCCGAAAGACACCGGCTGCGCCGCGGCGATGGCAACAACGACGACGCCCACAGCCAACGCGGCCAAACCGGCAGTAAGAACGAGGCGGGAAGTCAGGCCGGCGCGACGCATCATGCCTGGACCATAGCGCGCCGGTCCGTGCACCAGGATTTCCCGAGAGTTGCCCGCCGTCCAAAAGACTGATGGATGTGGTCGATGGCCGATCGTCTACCGGGCAGACGCCGGTTGCTACCTAACGACGCGGTCGCTTAGTCCGGTCGTGCCAAGGAAAACCGCGCATGAGGCGGTCGAGTGGACGAAGGCGGACCGGTTCAGGCCGGTGCTCAGTTCGGGGAGCATCTCCACGATGATCCACATCGTTCGCCGAGTCGGCGGGCCTAAGCGCTCTCGCGTCAGCCTCAGCGAACCACCCGCGTTCTTCGAACATGACGACCTCCATCGGTCCCAGGAAACATCTCAGCCGGAGAGGTCGCGGTCAACGATCGTCATATGAGACGACTCAGCACCAGGCCATCAGACGCGCTCCCATCGCCCTTTTCGTAGGGCGCGGCTCGTCACGCCGGTCATCGTCACGACGAGGAGGATGAGTAACGCGATGAGGAGGACGCGCTCGTCAGCGGCGAATCCGCTCGCGAAGAGCGTCCAAAGCGGTGCGACAGTGCAGCTCAGTCCGAGGAGCGTTACCGCCACGACGCGTACCGCACGTTCGTTCCTCAGCGCGTCGAGAACGATGGTGAGGGCGGAAAGCGCAGTGAGGATGACGGTCCAAGTCGTGGCGGGGGCGATTCGCGCTCCGGCTCTGCACGACTCGGGTGCCGGGTAGATCGCTGGGCAGATCTGTTCTGCGCCCGTCGCAAGCCATGTCGCGGCGAGCCCGCATGCTGCGATCGCCGCGAGTCGAAGCACGAAGGTCCCCATGCCGGCATCGTCTCAATCGAGACCCAGGAGCCGTCAAGGGATTGGCTCCCTCCTATTAGCCGATCCCCTATCGGACGGTGACGCGCCAAGCGCCTTTCTCGGTGCTCGCCACCGAGGAGAAGCTGACTTTCGTCACGCCCTCGCGGGACGACTCCGGGATGTCCAGCTCGAGCACGCCCTCGGCGCAGCTCGCACGGGCGGGCGTCGTGTCGACCGCACCCGCAGCCGACGTCAGACCGAACAGCCCCTCGACAAGTCCGTCGCCGAAACACTCAAGTTCGACTCGCCTGATCGTCGCGGGCTCCTTGAAGGTCGCCGAGATATCGTCGCCGGCTGCTTCCTCGCCCTGCTCGACAAGCGATGCCAAGACGGCCAGCTCGTCGCCGTCGTCCTGCACTGCTGAAGGCGCCTGGTCAAGCCACAGAGCGATATCCCCGGCCTGCTCACCGGGATCGTCCTCGGAGCACCCGACGAGGCTGACAGCACAGAGGGTCACGACGACTAGGGAGAGCGATCGAGGGCGCACGGTCGAAGGATGGCATGAAGCGCACTTCGTCGCGACGCCCCACTGCGAGGGCCCGGCCATCGATTCCCTACCGGGCACTCCCCTTCGCCGTTCAGATTTCCCCGTGACAGACGTCAAAGGCAACTCTGACGCATTCGCATTACGCACAACGTCTGATGCGGCACTCGAGCGTGATGGAATCAGAAGTAGACGCCGTCTTCGCGCAACAGTGTTCTCTCCTGCGTTCGAGCGCCGCGTGATCGCCACGACCATTCGACGTACTGCCGCGGGACGACCTGCTGATCACCGATCTCAAGCCACCAATAGACGTGGCCTCCTGTGGTGGACGACAGGACCACAAAGGCCTCGTCTCGATCAAAGTGACGGAACAGGTCGTGCAGGCCATCGAATCCGGCAGCAGATTCGACGACGAGCGAGTTTGCCAGTGTGATCAGCAGGTATGGCCCCCGCAGGCACTCGAATTCAAGAGAAACTTGAGTTGCACGCCCAAACAGCCGCCAGGAGCGCCCTCCGCTCTGAGGAGACTCCTCCACGGTGGCAGCTAGGTCACCCACAACGGACAGCCGCAGAGATCGCATATCAGTGGTCTCAGCTTTGCTCCGGGACGTTTCTGGCCTCATTTCCCCTTATCCCGGCGACCCTGTCGAGGGCTGCCTCTGGCTCAAGCCTATTCAGTGGGCACAGCTGAGCATTGGCCCAGTCGGCCTAGTCCTGTCCGATCGTCCATCCCCTACCGGGCAGCGCGAGCAGGTCCAGAGTTGCAGCTCGTCCCACGGGATAGATGAAGATGAGACGTGATCTTCCGCAGACGGCACCCGAACCCGGGAAGCCCGCCCAGGTCAGCTGACCCAGGGCCGGGCATCCCGCGAAGCGCGGCCGTGCCACGTTTCGAGACATGGCCTGACGCAGGTATCGGCGGACGCATCGGGCGGGGTGACTACACGGGCTGCTGGGTTGTCGCGGAGTGCGACCAGGTCCCGTTTCTTCCGCCGTTCGAGTATCACCTGATGTTGCCGGCCAACGAGCTCCGCAAAGAAGACGGTTCCTTTCTCCTCGTCTTTGGATGCGAGGACGAACTGCATCCAGACGGCGGCGGTCTCATCGACCTCCTCACCGACGAGCTGGACGTGGCCTGGAGCACTGAACGCGCTGATTACCTCGCTGCCCTCGACGCCTTGTCCGAAGACTTGGAGCATCGCATCGACGAGGAGAGGAAGCAGCAGGGCCTCCGACCCTTCGACTGGACCACCCCCGAGGGGGCACGCAGACAGGGCCACTGGTGGCAGGGCTGGCTGAGCTCCCGGCGACCGTAACCGCGGCCCTATAAGCGATCGCCTATTGGGACTGGCATCGACCTCTTCGGCGCACCATAGCGGCGGTGGCACCATGTCCCCTAACTCGTCGGTGCTCAGGTGTCTTGACGCCCCCGCTTGCGCCAACCCCGAACACGCCTAAGCCAACCAGCGGTATCGATGGCAGCCGGGACCCCACCTCCAGCTAGAAGGCCGGCGGCGTGACCTTGGTAAGCCTCGAAGCAGTCGTCGCACAAGCTCCGTGTGGCTGTCTGGCGGGGCAATCCAGGCAGGCTTTTCAAGCATTGATCGCACCGGAATGGCATGACCCCAGCCTAGGAGCACCGAGGCGCGCAAGCCTTGCTGGCTGCCTCGCCTTCCGCTAGCGGCGCACCTCTTGAGCCCATGCTGGCCAGGCCTCAGCGTCCGCATCGAGGTCGATACCTTCGAGGCGAATGAGAGTGACGTTGATCATGGTGCTTGTCACGGCCCAAAGGCTGTGTCGACGGCCACCTGAACTTGTCGCGACCCAATCCAAAACCTCTCCCAGGTCAGCCTCCGAGAGTTCCCACTCCTCTTTCGCCGCGCCATCTGCCGACCAGAAGTACACGCGATAGGTCGGGTCATCCAATTGCGAGGTCTGATCTCGCGGATCAATTGGGACAGCTTTCATGGAGCGACCGTAACTTCCGCGACTACGACCGCCAAGGCTGCCGATGAACGATCCCCTTTTGGGACGGCGGGCCTTCAAACTTTTGCGGGTTTCAGGTAGACGCGAGATCCGATCCGTCGATGCCGTCGTAACTGTGCCGTGGGCTCCAGAAACGCTTCGGAAGATGGCCGTCTTTGGCTTCGGCGGGATGACGGTAGGCCTCTTCGTCGATGAACTCATCGAGACCCGCCAAGGGGTCCTGTCCCTCTTCGATTTCCTCCCGCACCATGGCCGGGGTCATCTCGCGACCTTCGCCCGTGAAGTCGTCCACGACGAGGCCCGGCGCGTCAGTAGCGAGCACTCGGAGGCGTTGCCCCTGCTCTCGAGACAGGGTCAGCATGTGATCGTCTCGAGGATCAACGAGGCGTCCACCTGCTGGCCATTCCAGAAGCCCCTGGGTCTCTGCCATGTCCAAGATGCGCGAAGCAGTCCGCTCGTCGAGATACGAGAAATCGATCTGCCAGTCGCGTTGGTCTTCCAAGCGGGCATTCGATGGCCTCACGCGGGTTGCCCGCCCGACCCATTCAGGGAACTGAGCCACCAATTCGGCAGCTCTGTCCCCGTCAGTCCGGACAAAGGCCCCGTCCTCCTTAAGGGTGAACACCCACGAGGCATCTGACGGGTAGATCGCCAACGATTCCCCATCCTTCCCTGAGGAAAGCGCCAACGCGGCTGCAAGGCCAGGATCGTCTAGTCCGAGCTGGGTAACGTACGCGTGCTCGTAGATAGGAAGCTCTTCGGGACAGTCTGGATCGGCCATCCACGTCGCGCTGATGTCCGAGTGCCATAGGCGTGCCGGGAAGAAACGCTTGAGCCACGAGTCACGATCTCCAGGCTCCGGTCCACGAGACCATGCAAAGGTCGAGACGAAGACGCTGGCGTCGGTTGCGCCTTGCCTCAGGGCTCGAAGAAGCGTCAGGTCGCGGAAGATGATCTCGGCGTATTGCATGGCCTGCTCGGCATGCTGATGCAAGGTCGGGAGCCTGTCGAACTCCAGGAGGACCCCACTGCCGAAGCGGTAGTCCTCCACCGAACCAGGCGGCGCCGGCGACCAACGCTGACCCCAATGTGTGGATAGCTCCGCGAGTGTTTCCATCGAAGGGAGGTCAGCCATGCCGCAACACTAGAGAATCCAAGCAATCCCTAAGGCCACCGAACCGGACTCCTTCGCGTCCCCCATGAGCCGAAATGGCCGCTGCACCATTCCCTATCGGGCTACTCGACAGGCATTCTGCGGCTGCGCATCTCTGCGTCTGCCATTCTCAACAGATGCTGAGCAGTGTTGCCATCGTGTCGCTGGGATTCTTCGTGTGGTCCATAGTTCGACTGGTTCACGTTCGCAGGTCCCGAGCAGCCGGCCAAACGCCGGACAAGAAGTTCGTTCGAGACAGCAGGATTGTCCTAGCCCTGTCTGCCCTAGCGGTGATCGCAACCTTTGTCGTCGGCATGGTGTTGTTGCCTCGCCTCTAGAGTCGACTCGCGTTACAGCCACCGCTCCTCTATCGGGACGGCTCGAGCGAGGTCGCCACAGCTCACTGGCATGATCATTGTGTGCATGCCGAGCCCCCTGTCATTAAGCGACTCAAGCACGCTTTCGCGTGGCGAGGTGATCGAACAGACTCTGTTTCTCGGGCCGATGTCACGCGATGGTGGCGCGATGCAGACATACTCAACGAACTGGGGCCAGATCTGGCACAGCTCTTCTCTGACGCTTCTCCGACCGTCGTCATGGGGACCGAATCCAGAGGCAGTCTGCTCGGGGTCCTCACTGCCCGGCACCTTCACACCGGCTTCGCCGAGGTCCGAAAGAACCCGGAAAGATCAGCGGACAGCGACGCCTGGTGGGAGACCGTCGCGGGCCCCGACTACCAAGATCGAAACCTCCACCTCGGAGTGCGCCGGGCCCTTCTCAAAGCCGGCGACAGGGTGCTCTTTGTCGACGACTGGATCGCGACGGGGGCACAGGCCGAAGCGTGCCACCGCCTGGTCAAGATGAGCGGCGCGTCGTGGGTCGGGGCAGCGGTTGTCGTAGACGGCCTCGAAAGGACATCTCTTCGTCGATCCCTCACGCTTCGCTCACTGCTATCGGTTCGGGACCTCTAGCCCGGCCTTGTCCGGCCCGTAGAACGATCGTCCAACGGGACGGCTTTGTCCCCTGCGCCGCGGTTCTCCGGCTTGGTAACGCATCATGAACCTTGATCTTCCGCAAGCCCCGCCCCATTATGCCCGTCCCCCCGAACCAGTCATTCCCCGAAGCACCAGCGTTCCTAGCTTTGCGACCTGGCCAGCTGACGGTATCGCCGGACGGATCGGACGTGGGGATCACGCAGGCGAGTGGGTCATCGCCTGGTGTGATGACACCCCGTTCGTTCCACCATTCGGCTACCACCTGATCGCGCTGGAAGATGAGCTGCTCCGAGATGACGGGTCACCTCTTCTCGTCTCAGGATGCAGCGACGAAGAGAGATCTGACGGAGGGGGCCTGATCGACCTCCTGACCGAAGAGCTGGACGTGACCTGGAGCATCGACCACGACGACTTCCTGGCCGCTGACGCCGCGTGGAATGAGGCGTTCCAGCGAGAAGTAGACGAGCAACGGGAGCAGAAAGGCTTGCCGCCGTTCAGCTGGGAAGTGAAGCCAAATCCCCCGAAGGAAGAGTCGGGACGGTTCGTGCGGTGGCTCACCAGCTTGAGACGCTGATACTGAGCCTTCCCGGCACCATTGAGGGCAACTGGGCGTCCGCGCCACTTCCATTCGCACGGAAGAGGATCGTTTAACGGGCACCTTCTTGTGAGGCTCTGCGGGGCTGTCGGCGACGTTGACGAGCCGTCTAGGCTCGGGTCATGAGCACCGCCGAGCCGCTGGCGCCGCCGCGACTCTCAGCCAGGGTCGACGCGGGAGCGATCATGGTCCTGATCGTCGGCTTCGCAGCGACCTTGGTCGTCATCGTCGTCGCAGTTCTCTGGCGCGACATCATGGGCGACGTTTTCCTGTGGGCTAGGCCAATTCTGGTAGGCGTGCAGTTGTCGCTGTGGCTCCTGGCGTCTGCACTTTCTGGGCGCCGCATGCTGCGTGGCCACCGCGCACTTGTTCCGGCGCTCTGGCTGAATGGCGCTGCCGCTGTGGCCTTCCACGCGAGCATGTTTGTGCTCACAGCAAGCCTCCCCTGCACTTCTCTCTGTTAGGGGCCTGAGCCGGAGGGACGATCCGCGGGACGGGCCCCTCGGGCACCGACCGCTGACCGATCGCCAAGTGATACGCCGAAGCTGATAAGGCGAGTCCCTAACGTGGGTCCCAGTGCATCGACCAGAATGCGTCGATTCGTTCCCGGTCGGTCCACCAGGTGACATCGACCTCACGGGTCAGCGCGTCGATGAGGCCACCCTCTTCGCCGGGCACTCGATTGTCGGTAACCCAATCGCTCATGACGAACCGACCGGCCGCATCGAAGACCTGGTCGGGGCCGTCCCAGAACTCCAATTCATGGAAGTCAAGGCCACCGGTCTCTGTCCTGTAGCTGTGGGCGACCACGGTCGTTCCCGCAGCAGGTCCTGAGCCAATTGTGCCGACGATGCCGTGCTGATCCCAGTCCACAAGCTTCGGAACCCTGGGATCAACTTCCTCGCGGGGAGGTGTGATTGGAGAGGGTTTAGGCCAGAGCCGGAGGAACGAATGTTGTCACGGACAGTCGCGCCGGGCTGCCCAAGGGCACTACCAGCCAACGTCAGCCAGCGTCTCCCTTGCGGTCAACCGATCACCGATGACCGATCCCCTATCGAGACGACCGCGGCCGTTTCAGTCACCTGCCGACCGAGACCATCAGGTTGCTCAGTCGTGAATAGGATCAGCCAGTGTTCACGCGCTTACGTGATCGAAGGAGACCGCTATGAGCCAGAAGACACCACTCTTCAAAGGGCAAGGCTTCCGCCTAGCCAGCATCGGCGTCGGGCTGGTCATAGGTCTGGGCATCGTCCTCGTCGTGCGGGCAGCTACATCAAATGCACCGCTCTCGAGTGGCTTCCTCTTAGGCGGCGGAGCCGCCGTGCTGATCATCGCGGTAGTCGCCGTTGTCGTCGGCCTTCTGCTGGGTCGCAAGATCTTCGGGCAGCGACTCGAGATCGCCCTCCGCACCGCGGGAGAGACGCAATGGCAGCACGGTCGAGTCGAAGCGTCCCCGGGACGCATGCGTTTCCGCCGTTACAAGTGGCAGCCGCGGTTCATATCTGGCGAACCGGTCGACTACTTGGTGGATGAGGTAGGTGCCGACTCCGGAGCACGCCCGTCAAAGAAACAGATGTGGTCGGTGAACCCGTCCCTGCACGTGATCGACGTTAAGACCGACCGGGGCACCCTGCAGCTCGGCGTCCAGAGCCACCAGGTCGACGATTTGCGGTCCCAGCTCCAGCCAGCAACGACTGCGAGATGACGACGTACCAGCAAGACTCTCCGCGCATAGATCGACTAACGGGCACACGACGGCCCCGTGCTTGCTCGGCAGAGCAACTAAGACTGCACGAACCAAGCGACCATGCAAACCAGCCCCACAACAGCAATAGAGACCGTGAGCACAGCAGAGCGGATGCGACGCTCTTTCGACATCGCCTTGCCACCACTTAAACGAGCGGCCGTGACTATGTTCATCCCAACGGCGACGACGACGCACACAAGCCCGATCGCAAGAAGAAGGTCTGCGGGTGCCATGGCACTCATCTTGCCCTCCCATCTCGCCTGACCTCGCGTGCCCGCCCTCGTTCCACCTGCTTCTAGCTCACCCCGTCGGCGCATAGCCCGGGAGTCATTGGCTACCGGGCAGTCTCATCGATGTCATCGGACGGCGATCTAGGCCTTTTGCTCAGAAAGAACGTCGCGAACCCGAGCAGGCCTGACGCAGCGGCAAGTACACCGACGAGAATCACGGCCCCGTCGCCGTCCGCTAACGCAAAGGACAAGGTCGCCAAGACCAGGCCCAGAACCGACACAACGACCCCGAGCCATCTCAGCTTGCCGACACCTCTCACGCGCTCAGGCTAGCTACTGGACCTCGCCCCGGTGGCCGATCCCCTATCGGGCGTCCTGTTCGAGGGTGACCCACTCCTCGTCGCGGATGTAGCCCATGGCATCGTTCGCTCGCAGGATGACCGCGTTGTCGGCCGACCCTCCCGTTCGGAACCGGGTCACGCCGTACGAGAGGAGCGCGAGGACTGAGCAAGCCTTCACGGCGAGACCGAGCCCCCGCCCCCGCTGATCGCGACGGACGACTGTGAAATTGGTCTCGGCTGTGACCCCCTCGACATCGACGAAGGTCATGGCGACCAGCTCCCCGGCCGGCAGGAACACCCCAAAGGCGCGTCGAGAGACGGAAGGAGTCGCTCGGAGCCTGTCGAGTCGTTCATGACGTGTCGCAACGCTCCCGGGATAGTCGTCAAAGGTCGCCGCGTCCAGGCTCAGTACGGCATCGACGTCAGCCACCGTCAGCTCGCGAAGGGAACCGGAGCGCTCCACCCCGGCCACCAGTTGCTGCAATCGCTGCCGGTCGACGCGCAGCGCATCCAGCTGCGCCCCGAACGACCGGGCTGCAACGCTCCAGCCTTCCACCTCGAGGACGGCACGACGCGGATCGTCCAGGAGCAAGACGACGGCTTTTCCCATGCCGTCATCCTGACAGGCGCTAATCCATTTGAGCCAGTCTTGCACTCCCGCTCAAGCGGCCGGCCACCGATCCCCTATCGGGACGGAGCACCTCGCGTTAGGTGGCGCGGTCTCGATCGGTGTGACGCAGGGCCGGCGGGCGTGGGGTCCACCCGGACCAACGACCTTCGGGCAACTCAGTAAGTTGCTCAGCCCAGAGGCGTCGCTCACGCCTGCGAACGCCCTTGAGCGGCATGACGCCTGACCAGTCCCTGCTCGAGCTAGTCAGAGACCACCGAGCTCGTCGGGACCGTCCATGCTCGAGGCTCTCAGCGACGCCACCGCGGGCCAGCTGCAGGAACACTTCCTCCAGAGCGTCGGCGACCTCCTGCCAGGTCTCATCGCAAAAGTCACAACCGCAGAACCACATGTCGAACTGGCTGAAGAGCCCGGCGAAAACAGAGATGACTCCTGGCTCCGAACGGAATACCAGCCACACCGTGACCTCGCCGGAGCGACCCGACGAGATGCGAACAATGCGTGACACGTCGTGGCCGAGCCAACGCGCGTATGTGGGCGGCAGCACGACCGGAGCATCAATGACGACGTCGTACTCCCGATCGACATACTCGATGAGAGCCTGCGCAACAGCACCGACGGGGCGGAACCGCTCCCCAGAATCCCAGGTCGGCTGGTCGCCCATGTTGTGGGAACGCATCACTTCGCGGACGCCTTCAAAGACAGGACGGGCGTACTCGTTCACGGTCGGAAGAATAGCCCTCGAGAGCCCACCGTTGAGGCCGATAATCCAACGGCCCCCTCAATGGCGCCTCGTCGAGGGAAGCGTCCCCAGGACTGGCCGTCCTCACGACGGCATAGACCACGTCCCTCTTGGCGATCGTCTATCGGGACGCTGCGTCGCGTTTGGGGTTGGATCAGCCCGACAGCGGTGGCGATGGTAGTTCGTTGACGCGCAATGTACGGCTAGGAGGGAAGCCGAAGTGCTGCCGATACGCACGGGCGAACGTGCTGGCGTCGAGGAACCCGGACTCGTGGCAGGCCATTTGCACTGTCATCCCGCGCTCGAGAAGATATCGAGCATGATCCAGCCGTCGTCGACGAATTTCCGCGGCCGGTGACCGACCTCTCGCGGCGAAGATGACCTGAACCGATCGGACCGACAAGTGGGCAGCGTCAGCTAGTGACGCGGTCGAGAACGACGGATCGACGAAGCGCTCATCTATTACCTGGCTTAACTCGCGGTGGAGCCGCGTGTGGGACCCAGCCGTCGACATCTGACGGACCAGCGGGCGGTGGCTGTTCATCGTCTCGTGGTGCCGGCGGTGCGGCTGCGCGAAGGTCAGGAGTACGTGCCCGGACGTGCCGACGGGCTTGGTCGTCCAGCACACCTCCCGGACGTCGCCCGCGAGCGTGACGAACCACTCAGCTGAGGCCTTCGCGCTGCCTAGGCTGATGATTGGGCACTCGTGAGACGGGTACGGCGAACCATCCGGACGGTGTCTGTGCAGCAGGTCGTGGCTTGGCCCGCCCTGCAGGTCAGCGCCTCGGCGGTACCCGAGGAAGCGGGCCGCGGAGTCGTTAGCCAGCGACAACAAGCCTTTCTCATCGATGACCCACAGCGGTACGGGCGCATCTTGAACGACCGCCGCGAGGAGCGTCACGTCGTTCATCATCTCGCCGCCAGCCATGAGGGCCTCCCGAACTTCACGCTAAGCGAGGACACATGAACGCCGATTGCGGCGTTATTTCAAGCATGTAAAAGCTGCCCCGGTCTGCGCGATCTGCCGGGTCAACTTCGCGGAAAGCCTGTCCGCCAAGACTTGCGACCTCGACAGTGATCTGGCGAGATTCGATCGCTTATCCGAAGGAGACCGACATGACCGCATGGAACGACAGACGCGACGAGGCAACGAGCACAGTCAGGAAGGCTGCCGCGACGTCTGGTCGAACGTGGGCCGAGCTCGCCCACGAACTCGACCGCCCACTCCTCTGGACGATCGCCGCGCTGCTCGGCTCTCACGCCCTCCCCAAGGAGCTGGCAGCGAAGGCCGGCGAGCTGCTCGACCTGGACGAGGAGACCGTAGCCGCGCTGCAGGAACAGCCATACCGAGTGATGGGCGACGAACTCAAGTCCGACCCCACGATCTACCGCTTCTACGAACTTCTCGGTGTCTACGGCCCGGCCCTCAAGGAAGCCATCCACGAAGAATTCGGTGACGGAATCATGAGCGCGATCAACTGCAACATCGAACTCGCTCGCCGCGCAGACCCCGAGGGCGACCGTGTTCGGATCGTCATCGACGGCAAGTTCCTGAAGTACCAGTGGTGACGGCGGAGAGAACATACTCATGACGTACATCGCCCCCAAAGACTTCGCGGCCCGCATGATCGACGCCGGCCACGCCAAAGCCTTGCTCTCAACCCGAGACACTCTCATCCGCAGCTACATGGCCGGGGCGATCCTGGCTCTCGCGGCAGTCTTCGCCGTCACCATCAGCGTGCAAACCGGCTCCCCCTTGCTGGGCGCAGTCCTGTTCCCCGTCGGGTTCTCCCTTTTGTATCTGATGGGCTTCGACCTGCTCACCGGGGTCTTCACCCTGGTTCCTCTCGCTTGGCTCGACAAACGACCCGGCGTGACCCTCGGTGCGGTCCTGCGAAACTGGGGGCTCGTTTTCCTAGGCAACTTCGCCGGCGCCCTCACCACAGCACTTCTCATGGCAATCGTCTTCACCTTCGGCTTCTCCTCCGACGTCAGCGAGGTCGGACAAGCGATCGGACACATCGGCGAAGGCCGGACCCCGGGGCTACGCAGAACACGGGGTTGCCGGGATGCTCACCCTCTTTGTCCGCGGGGTCCTGTGCAACTGGATGGTCTCCACCGGGGTCGTCGGCGCCATGATGTCCGACAGCCTCCCCGGCAAAGTCATCGCCATGTGGATGCCGATCATGCTCTTCTTCTACATGGGCTTCGAGCACTCGGTGGTCAACATGTTCCTCTTCCCCATCGGACTCATGCTCGGCGGCAACTTCACGCTCGGCGACTACCTCGTGTGGAACGAGATCCCGACCGTTCTCGGCAACCTCGTCGGCGGGCTGACCTTCGTCGGCCTCGTCATCTACGCCACCCACGCAAAGACCGCCCCCGCAAGGCAACTCAAGGTCAAGGCCTGAGCCGGCGACCACGGGTGCGCCTCTCGCGAGGGGCGCACCCGGCCATGCCGACCTACAGTGACCGCTGGCCGATCGGCTATCGGGCAGTCAACGGTCGATTGCTGTAGCGCTCAGGTCCTTGGCTAATGCGAGGTCTTGGAGGGCGGCGAGGTGCCCGTCGATTGCGTCCCGGCCCGCGGGCGTGAGTGCGATGCGGGTGGTTCGACGCGCGTCCCGCCTGGTCGTGGAGGCTTCTTTTGTCGTACTCATGTATCCGAGTTCCGTGAGCGCGCGGACGGTCTTGGACAGGTTCGCGTCGCTCAGCCCTAGAGTCATGGCGAGGACCGAGAAATCGATGTGGTCGACGGGGCGGAGAAGAGCGCAAAGGCGGAGCCTCGTCGGAGCATGGATCGATTCGTCAAATTGTGCTCTAGACGCCACGCCGCAGCTCCTGGCCATAGAAGTGGTCATAGACGTATCCGCCCGGGAACATGACGAGGAAGCTCACCGTACCGGCCATCAACGCCCATTCCGTGGAGTCCGCATTCACGGCGAGGCCGGAAACGAAGACCATCGTGAGCACCACGATGCCCATTACGACGAGGACGATCAGCGATCTGGGGCCAGGGACCCTGTTCGTGGAGATCCCCGTTGTGAGCACGAAGGCCCGCTCGAGGCCGACGATCCCGAGACAAGCGAAAGCAATGACAACGAAGACCCATACGCCTCCAGCAAGGGGAGCCAGGGGTATCGCCGCCGTGAACAGTGCCAGCCCCGGGTAATACCAGCGTGGTGAACGCGTTCTTCGCGCCAGTTCGAGTCTGTCACGCTCGAGACCATGCAGGGCGTCGCGAGCAGAGGCAGGACTCTGAGCATGATTGCTTTCCATGTGGACAAGTTATTCACTTAACCATGTGGAAAGCAAGGGTCCGTTTGCAACCCTGCTTGACGCTCTGGCACTTGTCTCCCTGACCGATCCCCTACCGGACGGGCTGCCGCATCCGATCGAGAACATTGATCACTTCGTCAAGCACGGTGGACATGACCGCGAGGTCTTGCCACTCGGCGTACTCGTCCTTGCGCCGATGCTCACCGTAGATCGCGATGTCATGGTCAAGTCCGTCGAACCAGACCTTGATCGGCACCCGCTGGGACCCCCGGTCGATGTAGGTCCCCCATCCGCAGACGACTTCGCGACCATTAGCCGAGGTCCAGTTTCGGTCTTCGTGCCAGTACGTCACGCCCCACTCCTGGACGGCAGCTTCCAGGTACCGCCGCAGTTGATGCTGCTCACTTGGGGCGGGCGGTAGCGGGCGATCGGGCATGACTCGAAAGTAGTCAGATCAGCTCCGGACCCACTGACCTAGTCGACTCGCGCCCGCTGCTCGATCGGCTAATGGAACAGTGTTGGGTCCTACAGGCCATTGAACACGAAGCGTAGGAAGCGCAGGACGGGCCGGACAAGCCACCTCCAAAGCCATAATGACGATCGAGGCCACCATGTAGGAGCTCCACTGTTGGCGCGATCCCGTCGCCACTCGTCTAGTTCAGCGCGTGTCCGCGGTGGTGCTGGACGGCGGCGGCCGTTCCTCAGGCGCTCTCGGCGGGGCGGCTCCCTTCTTTCGGGTGCCATCTAGGCCTGCTCGGCTCTTTGGATCGCTCGGTAGACCCTCGATCGCGCCACGTCGAACAGCTCGGCGATCTCACTGGTCGTGTGCTCGCCGGTGCGGTGCAGCTGCACGAGGTGCTTCTCCTGCGACGCGGTGAGCTTGGGCTTGCGGCCGCGGAGCTTGCCGGCGGCCTTGGCGATCGCCATGCCTTCTCGGGTGCGAGCACGAATGAGGTCAGCTTCGAACTCGGCCACCATGCCGAGGACGTTGAACAGGAGCCGGCCGACCGGGTCGGTGGGGTCGTAGACCGCTCCCCCGAGGTTCAGCGCAACGCCCTTCTTCGTCAGCTCATCCGCGATGTCGGTGGCGTCACGCAACGACCGAGCGAGACGGTCGAGCTTCGTGGCGACCAGAACGTCGCCAGCACGACATGCGGCAAGCGCTTCTCGGAGACCTGGCCGCGCTCGACTGGTGCCCGAGAGGCCGTGGTCAACATGCACGTGTTGATCGTCAACACCGAGTGCTGCAAGACCGTCACATTGCGCTGCGAGATCCTGGCCCGAGGTCGACACGCGGGCGTATCCGACGAGCATCCGACGACTGTAGCGTTCAGACACCCATCACCGGGCATTTTTGCGGGACAGGCATACGCGAATTCCCAGGCCAGGCGCCACTTGACCTCAGCCCGCCGAGAACAGCTCGAGCAGGTGTCCCGGTGAACGACCGTCTGTCGGGCCACCTGCGGGTCTCGAGAACGGGAGAGGGATTCCTCCGACGAAGGGGCTCATGGATATGTCTCCCGGTGGCGCCTCCGTCAGCACAAGAAGACCCCGTGGGCAGGCTCGAACAATTTCGAGCGCATCGCCGTCCGATCGGCGGCGGTCGCGGTCGGCGTGGCCGCGCGTCGGTGGCGCTCGACGCCGGACAGCTCATCAGCGGCACTCTGCGCCGGCGAGGGCCACCCTCATCGGCGAGCGACGTCGTGTCGGCCGCTGACGAGGCTGCGGCCGCATCAACGTCGACGAGCCACCGCGCCCGAAGTCACGCCTGCCGCCCGCGGCGAAGCCGCACGCGCCCGGAGGGCGCCAGACCAGCACAGAACGACGAATGGCCCTCCCGAAGGGAAGGGCCATTCTGTCGCGGAGGATAGGGGATTCGAACCCCTGAGGGCTTGCACCCAACACGCTTTCCAAGCGTGCGCCATAGGCCACTAGGCGAATCCTCCAGGGCGGGCACACGGTGAACCGGCGCACGACCGAGACCAGCGTACCGGACTCCGCGGGGCCCGGCGGACGCCCCCGTGTCGCTGCTGAGCTTGAGGCTCCCTCATGGCTACCGTCGGGGGCATGACCGACGCGCACCGCCCCTCCTCGGAGCACCTCGACGCCGCTGCCCTGCCGCCGCGCGCCCGCACCGTCGTCGCCGCCCTCCGTGCCGCCGGCGCCGAGGGCGAGGTCCGCGAGTTCGACGAGTCCACCCACACCGCCGCCCAGGCCGCCGCCGCCCTCGGCTGCGACGTGGGGGCGATCGCCAGCAGCCTGGTGTTCCGCACCGGCGACGAAGCCCTGCTCGTGCTCACCAGCGGTGCCCACCGCGTCGACACCGACCTCGTGGCGTCGACGCTCGGCCACGGCCCGATCATGCGGGCCAACGCCGACCAGGTGAAGCGCGCGACCGGACAGGTGATCGGCGGCGTCGCCCCGGCCGGCCACCCCAGCCCGGTGCGGACCCTCGTCGACACCGCGCTGCAGGCCCACGACGTGCTCTGGGCGAGCGCCGGCACCGCGAACACGGTCTTCGCCACGACGTTCGACGAGCTCGTCCGCGTGACCGGCGGCACCCCGGTGCGCGTCGCCGCCGACGACCTCTGAGCCCAGGCCCCGGTCGTCGAGGTCGGCGGTCACCCGTAGCATCGACGCATGCCGCCCCTCACGTCCGCCCGCGTCGACGCCTGGCTCTGGGCCGTCCGGCTCTACAAGACCCGCTCGGCCGCCAACGCCGCCTGCCGGGCCGGTCACGTGCGGGTCAACGGCGAACGCGTGAAAGCCGCCCAGGCCGTGCGCCCCGGCGACGAGGTCCGGGCACGCATCGCGGGCTTCGAGCGCATCGTCGTCGTCAAGACCTGCCTCGTGAAACGCGTCGGCGCACCGGCCGCGGCCGAGGCCCTGACCGACCTCACTCCCCCGCCACCGCCGCGCGAAGAGGTCGCCGCCGTGCCGGTCCGCGACCGCGGTGCAGGCCGCCCGACCAAGCGCGATCGCCGCGAGATCGAGCGCCTCCGGGACCGCGCCGAGAGCTGACACCCGCTCACCCCACCCGATCGCGGGCTCCCCGCACTGGGGTGGACGGGTCCGGTATCTGTGCGAACGCATCGTCTACGCTGAGGGCACGGCGCTGCCCCGACAGCAGCAGCCTCGGGTCGGGGGACTCGGGATCACGCCGAACCTTGGGGGACGACATGAGCACGACCGACGCGGCGATGCCGACCGAGCGCGGCGCCGTCACCGTGCTGCCGCGACGCGAGATCGCGCGGGGTGCCACGCTCACCGGCGTCTTCAGCCTGTCGCCCGTGCTGGTCGCGGTGCTCTGGCTGACCCTGCCGACCGGTCACCAGAGCGGCGTCCTGGCCGTGACCTGCGGCGTGGTGGTCATGGGGCTGCTCATGTACTGGCGCTACCGCCTCTCGTACGCCGCCGTCACCCGCACCGAGTTCGTCAAGCGCGGCTGGCTGCCCGGCTTCGTGCGGCTGCGCCGCGACGAGATCGACTCTCTCGTGCTCGTCCGCACCTACCGTGACCACTCGACCGAGACCGTCACGCAGCTGCTCGCCCTCGACGGCGAGGGACGTCGTCTGTTCCGCATGCGCGGCACCTACTGGTCCGAGGCGTCCGTCGAGGCCGTCGTCGACGCGCTCGGCATCCCGACCGCCGTCCTGCCGCATCCGTTGACCCGCCGTGAGTTCTTCGCCGCCTACCCCGACAGCCCCTACTGGTACGAGAGCCGCCCGTGGATCGGCGTCACCGTCGCGGGCACCCTGTTCGCCCTGGCGACCGGCACCCTCGGGGTGCTCTTCCAGGCGTTCGGCAGCGGCGCCTGCCCCCGTCCGCCGGACGCGGGCGGGGCCGGCTCGGGGATCAGCGCCGGCGCAGCGCGCCGAAGGTGCCCTTGACGACCTCGCGCCCGACCGCCTTGCCGGCGCTCGACCCGAGGACCTCACCGAGCAATCCCCCTGTCGACCCGGCCCGCGACGAGCGGGACCCCGAGGAGGCGCGGGTCGTCGCCCCGCGTCCGGCACGGGCCTTCGCGGCCGCCCGCTCGGCCCGCTCGAACTCCTCCTGCTGACGTTCGTACTCGGCCTGGGCGGCCTTCCGCTCGCGTTCCGCGGCGGTGACCGCCTTCGCGTCCGCCCTCTCGCGGGCCGCGGCCTCCTTCAGCTGGGCGTCGATCGTGGCCTGACGTGCCGCGGCGTCGGTCCGCTCGCGCTGGTCGAGCGCGGCGGCCTCGAGCTTGCGGGCCAGGATCTCGCGGGCCGAGTCGCGGGCGATCGACGCCCCGTAGGCGGCGGGCAGCGGCGAGGCGGGGGCGGGGGCCGCCAAGACGTCGGCGGGGGGCGGCGGCGGCGAGCCACGCGGGGCGCGGCGGCGGGGCCGCGCGACCGGGCTGGGAGCCCCCTTCTCGTTCATGACCGTCACCACCGCCTCCCCGGTGGCCAGGGTGGTGAGCACCTCGGCGAGGTCGTAGTCGCTCGTCGGGTACGTCGACACCGTCGCCCGCAGGGCCTTCGCGTCGTCGGGTGTGAAGGCGCGCAGCTGGTGCTGGACGCGTGAGCCGAGCTGCGCGAGCACCTCGCCGGGGACGTCCTTGGGGGTCTGCGTGACGAAGACGATGCCGACGCCCTTCGACCGGATGAGCCGCACGGTCTGCGTGATCTGGGCCAGGAACTCCTTCGACGCGTCCGTGAACAGCAGGTGCGCCTCGTCGAAGAAGAAGACGAGCTTGGGCTTGTCGAGGTCGCCCACCTCGGGCAGGTCGTTGTAGAGGTCGGCGAGCAGCCACATCAGGAAGGTCGAGAACAGCGCCGGCTGGTCGTGGACCCCGGGCACCTCGAGCAGGCTCACGATGCCGCGACCGTCGTCGGCCGTGCGGAGGAACTCGGCGGTGTCGATCTCGGGCTCGCCGAAGAACGCGTCGGCCCCGCGGTCGGCGAAGGTGATCAGCTCGCGCAGGATGACCCCGACGGTCTGCTTGCTCAGCCCGCCGAGTCCCTCGAGTTCGCCCTTGCCCTCGTCGCTGGTCAGCCAGGTCAGCACCGCCCGCAGGTCGGCGAGGTCGAGCAGCGGCAGCCCGGCCCGCTCGGCGTAGTGGAACACCAGGCCGAGGCTGCTCTCCTGGGTGTCGTTGAGGCCGAGCACCTTGCTGAGAAGCAGCGACCCGAAACCGCTGACCGTGGCGCGGACCGGCACGCCGGTGCCCTTGCCTCCCAGGGCGAAGTACTCGGTCGGTGCGGCCTGCGGCGACCAGTCCTGGCCGATGCCCCGCGTACGGGCCAACAGCTTGTCGCTCGCCTCGCCCGGGGTCGCGATGCCCGAGAGGTCGCCCTTGACGTCCGCGGCGAACACCGGCACCCCGGCCGCCGAGAGTTGCTCGGCGAGCACCTGCAGGGTCTTGGTCTTGCCCGTGCCGGTCGCCCCGGCCACGAGCCCGTGCCGGTTGAGCATCGCGAGCGGGATGCGCACGGGCACGTCGACCCGCGCCTCGCCGTTCACGAGGGCGCCGCGCCCGAGGGCGGGACCGTCGAAGCCGTAACCCGCTCGGACCACGTCGACCGCGGCCTCGTCGAGGGGCCCTCCGGGCGGGGTGGGCAGCCCCTCGACCGGGGCGCCCGCGACCGGCTCGGGTTCGGTGAGCCCGGCGTCGGCCGCGGCGTCGGCGACATCCGCCTCGGCCGCGAGTTGCTCGGCCCGCGCCATGGCCGCCTCCGCGTCCTGCTTCGCCTTCTCGGCGGCGGCGACCGCTGCGGCGGCCTCCGCCCTGGCCTGCTCGAGCGAGTCCGTCATGCGGCCAGCCTAGGCATCCTGCGCCCCGCGGTCCGGGCGAGTTCGGCGCCACCGGGCGACGCCGCGCGACCGCCATGCACGGGCTCGCCCGTGATCGATCGCCCGCCCGGCACCGTCAGGCGGGACGACCCTGCCAGATCCAGCCCCGACCGCGCACGCGCTCCTGCTCGTCGAGCAGCCGGTGCGCGACCGGCGCCCAGAGCACCACCGCGACCCCGGCGCCGATCAGCAGCCCGCCGATCGTGTCGGTCAGCCAATGCGCGCCGAGGTACGTGCGGCTGAGCAGCATCAGCACCGTGTAGACCACACCCGCGACCCACACCCAGACGCGTCGAAGGATCACTCCGAGCACGACGGCCAGCGTCGCGGCGTTGGACGTGTGCCCCGAGGGGAACGAGCCGTAGTCGCTCACCACGAGGATGTCCTCGGGGCGGGCGCGGCCGAACGGGTGCTTGACGACCTGGACGACCCCGGCACCGACCGCGCAGGCGGCGATCCCGTCGAGCGCGGCCCACGGGCGGCGCCGCAACAGGAACACCGCGGTGACGCCCAGCGGGACGACGAAGACGCCGACCACCCCGGCGCCGATCGAGTTGAAGATCAACGAGGGGACGTCCCAGAACGGGCTGCGGTGCTCGACCAGTTCGCCCATGAACCGCTCGTCGACGCCGATCACGCCGGCGCGGGCCGTGATCACGACGCCCAGCAGCAGCACGACGCCGAGGGCGCCGAGCGCACTGAACACCCACCACCGTCGCTGCGCGCGGCGGGCCACCCGTTCTTCGGACGGGGAGGCGGGCGTCGGGGCGGGCGGGTCGGTGCGCATCCCCAGACGGTACCGGGAGGCGCGGGTCGACGACCGCCGACCACGACGCGCGGGTCGACGACCGCGACGGGCGCTTCGGCGCCCGCCGAGCAGGAGGCGCGGGTCAGCGCCCGGGCGCCGGCGCCGTCCGCGGGCGCACCAGCAGCCACAGGCGCGCGATGGCCGCGCACGAGGTGGCGACCATGACGCTGCCCGTCGGGACGGCCGAGCCGATGCCGAGGAACCCGACCACCGGCGAGATGAGTCCCGCCAGGCCGAAGTTCAGCGCGCCGAGCAGCGACGCCGCCGTGCCCGCCTCCTTCCCGTGGTTGGCGAGGCCGAGCACCTGGACCTGCGGGAACGAGAACCCGCAGGCCGCGATGAAGAACCACAACGGCACGAGGATGCCCACGAGCCCGGCGCCCAGCGAGTCGAGCACGACGATCGAGGCGGCCGCGAGCAGCAGCACGACCGTCGAGCAGGCGAGGATCCACTGCGGCCCGACCCGGCGGGCCAGCCGCGAGCTGATCTGGACGCCGGCGACGATCCCGAGCGAGTTGATCGCGAACAGGTAGCCGTACTGCTGGGCGTTCAGGCCGTACACCTCTTGGAAGAGGAACGACGACGCCGAGAGGTACGAGAACAGGCCCGAGAAGACCATCGCCCCGATCAGGGCGACGCCGACGAAGATCCGGTCGCTGAAGAGCACCTTGTATCGCTGCCCGAGGGTCGTGTGCCCGGCCTCGTGCCGTCGCGCGGGCGGCAGGGTCTCGACGATCAGGAAGATCGCGGCGATGATCACGAACGCGCCGTAGGCCACCAGGAACACGAAGATGCCCCGCCAGCTGGTGAAGGCCAGCAGCTGCGAACCGATGACGGGCGCGACGATGGGGGCGAGCCCGTTCACCAGGGCGAGGCGCGACAGCATGCGCACGAGCGGCAGCCCACCGAACAGGTCGCGCACCGTCGCCATGGCGACGACACCACCGGCGGCGGCCCCCATGCCCTGGAGCACCCGGAACACCGCGAGCAGCTCGATGGTCGGAGCGCTGGCGGCACCGATGCTGGCGAGGATGTGCACGGCGGTCGCCACGATCAACGGCGTGCGGCGGCCGACCTTGTCGCTCCACGGACCGACCAGCAGCTGGCCCACGCCGAAGCCGATCGTGGTCGCCGTCAGGGTCAGCTGGATGACCCCGCTGTCGACCGAGAAGTCACGACTGAGCTCCGGGAACGCCGGCAGGTAGAGGTCGATCGTGAACGGCCCGAGCGCGGTGAGCGCGCCGAGCACGACGACGTAGACGAGCCGCTGGCGGCGGGTCAGGGAGTCACCCGGGTGGACGACGGTGGTCACGAGGCAGGTCCTGTCTGAGGGGTGTTCACGGTGGAGTGGTCACGGCGGGGGGGTCGGGTTCGGCGCACGCGAGGAGGCGCGGCCCCGGCGGGCGGGACGGCTCGCGGGTCGAATCGATGCGACCGCGCCGACGCGCACGACCACCACGTGGTTCGAGGGGGATGGGAGGACGGCGCCGGTGCACGACACCCGTCGCCTCCCAGCCTATCTCCGCGCCGCGCTCCCGCGACAGCCCCCTCGCGCCGTGCGGTGTCACCTCCCCCACCCGGTCTAGGCTCGGAGCGGCCTCGGACGCGACCGTCCGTCCGGAGTGCCCGAGGAGGAACGTCCATGGTCGACGCGCGCATCGTCCAGACCACCAAGGCGCTGCACACCGCGATCGTCGAGCTCGCCTCGACCCGCGCCGTGTCGAGCATCTCCGTCGCCGACGTCACCCGGGCCGCGGGCATCAACCGCGCGACGTTCTACAGTCACGCGACCTCGCCCGGAAGCCTGCTGACCGCGGTCCTCACCCCCGAGCTCGACGCCATCCGCGACGAGGACCACGCCCTGCGGCTCGAGGGGCGGGCCGACGGCTCCGACGCGACGCGTCGTGCGATGGAGAAGGTCGTCGACCACGTCGTGCGCTACCGCGAGATCTACCGTCTCGCCCTGCCGGACCCGCTCGACGCCTCGATCCACCAGGCGCTGGCCCGCCACTCCGCGGAGTCCAGCGTGCAGCACCTCGGCCCCCCGCCCGCCGGCAGCCTGCCCGAGGGGCTCGCGGCGCACACCGCCGCCCGTCACCTGGCGCACGGGCTCGTGGGCGCCAGCGAGGCCCGGCCCGGTGGCAAGCGCCCGAGCCGACGCGCCCTGCGCGACCCCATGAACCTCATGCTGCCCACCTGGTGGGGCTGACCCGCATCGGTCCCCGCTCCGACGGATCGGCGGGACGCCGAGCGACCTAGGAGGCGCGCCGCAGTCCCGGCCCCACGCGCCGCACCCCGTCGGCGAGCGGGTCGCAGC
Organism: Frigoribacterium sp. RIT-PI-h; assembly: GCF_001297205.1. Taxonomy (NCBI): domain Bacteria; kingdom Bacillati; phylum Actinomycetota; class Actinomycetes; order Micrococcales; family Microbacteriaceae; genus Frigoribacterium; species Frigoribacterium sp. RIT-PI-h. The sequence continues at coordinate 180,639 of NZ_LHOZ01000076.1, forward strand.
GGACTCCCCCACCCCCTCGAAGGGCGCGGAACGCCCCCGTGCCGAAGACGACGTCCATCCAGGCGCACGGGTTCGCCGCCCGGTTCGCCCGGAACGACACCGGACCGTCGCCCGTGTCGAGGTCGAACTCGTGCCCCACGAGCGCGTCGACGTCGACGCCGCGCACGACCACGTTGCGCCGCGTCAGGGCGGCGTCGAGCACCGTGCCCTCGGGCAGGTCGAGCTCGCGGGCCACGTGCTCGAGCTGCTCGGCCGCGAACAACGTGACCGAGGCCCCGCGGTGCGCCGGGGCGTTGAAGTAACGATCACCCACGATGCCGAGGTGGGCGCGCACGGTGACGGAGTCGTGCGACTCGGGGCCCGTGGTCGGAGCCGGGGCCGGGCCGTCGGCGGGGCGGCCGACGTAGCGGGACCGGGGCGACGCGAGCAGCAGCTCGACGGTGACCGGCGTCCCGGACGCCCCCCGCCCCTCCTGCGCTCGTCGGTCGGTGTCCACGGACGCACGATACCGCCCACCGACGACGACGGCCGGGCACCCCGTGCGGGGTGCCCGGCCGGTGCCGGGGCTGCCGGGGGGCAGCGGGGGTGCTACTTGGTGAGCGGCTCGAGCGTCGTGTCGTTGGCGTACGCCTCGGCGGCGGTCTCCTTGGTCACGATCTGCGGGGGCAGCAGGTAGGCCGGGACGACCTTGCTGCCGTTGTCGTACGACTTGTCGTCGTTCGTCTCGGCCTTGTCGCCCTTGCTCAGCGAGCTGACCATCGCGACGGCCTGCTTCACGAGGTTGCGGGTGTCCTTGTTGATGGTGGAGTACTGCTCGCCGGCCATGATCGACTTGACCGACTCGACCTCGGAGTCCTGACCGGTGACGACCGGGATCGGCTTGCCGGCCTGCTTCACCGAGGTGATGATGGCGCGGGCCAGGGTGTCGTTCGGGCTCAGGACGCCGTCGAGCTCCTTGTCGCCGTAGGTGCTGGTCAACAGCGAGTCCATGCGACGCTGGGCGTTCTCGGGCTTCCAGCCGTCGGTCGCCGTCTGCTTGATGTCGGTCTGACCCGAGGCGACGACGAGGGTGCCGTCGTCGATCTTCGGCTGCAGGACGCTCATCGCGCCGTCGAAGAAGACCTTCGAGTTGGCGTCGTCGGACGAACCGGAGAACAGCTCGACGTTGTACGGGCCGTCGGCCTTCTTGGCGGCCATGCCGTCGAGCAGGGCCTGGCCCTGGAGTTCGCCGACCTTGAAGTTGTCGTACGCGACGTAGTAGTCGACGTCCTCGGTGTTGAGGATCAGACGGTCGTAGGCGATGACCACGGCGCCGGCGTCGTGGGCGGCCTTGACCTGGGTGCCGAGCTGGCCACCGTCGGCCGCGCCGATGATGATGACCTTCGCGCCCTTGGTGACCATGGACTGGATCTCGTCCTGCTGGTTCGCCACGGTGCCGCTGGCGGCCGCGTACTGCACGTCGGGCTTGAAGCCGGCGTCGGTGAGGTCCTTGGTGAACAGGTCACCGGCGAGGACCCAGTTCTCGCTCGTCTTGGCGGGCAGGGCCACGCCGATGGTCGAGCCGGACTCGAAGCCCGAGGCCGCGTCGCCCGAACCCGCGTCGGTGCGGGCCGAGTTCGAGCAGCCGCTCAGGATCAGCGTCGTTGCTGCGGCGACCGCGAAGGTCGTCAGCGCGAGTTTGCGCATGCTGTGTCTACTTTCTCGTTGTGAGGGGTGGTGCCGTGTGGGTGCCCGCGGTGCGGACTCCCGGTGAAGGCGCGCCCGGCCGTAGATGGACGGGCGCGCGGGTGGTGGGTCTAGTTGGGCGTGGTGGCCTTGGGACGCTGCACGTCCGAGATGTCGCCGTTCGGGGTGAGGGCGGGCTCGGTCGTCTCGGCATCGCGGCCGACGCCGCTCTGGGCGCCCGGGGGCAGGTCGGAGGCGGCGATGCCGTTCTTGTCGCGGCGCAGGCCCCGGGTGAGGAACCCGGTGATGGACGGACGGCCCTGGCTCTTGTTGTAGACGTCGACGGCGACGGCGATCAGCAGCACGAGGCCCTTGATCATCTGCACCTTGTCGGAGCCGACGCCCATGAGCTGCAGGCCGTTGTTCAGCACGGCGATGACGAAACCACCGACGATCGACCCGGTCACGGTGCCGATGCCGCCGGCGACGGCGGCACCACCGATGAAGACCGAGGCGATGGCGTCGAGCTCCCAGTTCAGGCCGTCCTGCGGGCCGGAGGCTCCGGCACGGGCGACGTAGATCATGCCGGCCAGGGCCGCGAGCACCGACATGTTCATCATGACGAAGAAGTTGATCCGCTTCGCCTTGACGCCCGAGAGCTCGGCGGCGTGCGAGTTGCCGCCGACCGCGTAGATGTGGCGTCCGAAGATCGTGTTCTGCGTCACGAAGCCGTACACCAGGACGAGCACGCCGAGGATGATGCCCGAGATCGGGAAGGACGTGCCGACGCGGCCCCCGGCGAACAGCGTGGCGGCGTAGGCGACGATCGCGACGAGCACGACGAGCTTGACGGCGCTGACCCAGAGGGGGGCCCGCTCGGAGCCCATCTTCTGCTGGATGCGGCGCAGGCGGAACTCGTTGTAGACGACGGCGACGATGATGACGAGGCCGAGCAGCAGGGTGGCGTTGTTGTAGCCGGTGTTCGGCCCGAACTCGGGCAGGTAACCGGCACCGATGACCGTGAAGCCCTCGGGCACGGGGATGGTGTCGGCGTTGCCGACGAACTGGTTGGCACCGCGGAAGAGCAGCATGCCGGCCAGCGTCACGATGAAGGCGGGGACGCCGACGTAGGCGACCCAGAAGCCCTGCCAGGCGCCGATGACGACGCCGACGACGAGGCCGAGCAGGATCGCGGCGCCCCAGGGCAGGCCCCAGCTGTCCATCGCCTTGGCGACGACGATGCCGCTGAAGGCCGCGACCGAACCGACCGAGAGGTCGATGTGGCCGGCCACGATGACCATGACCATGCCGATGGCGAGGATCAGGATGTACGAGTACTGACTGACCAGCGCGATGAGGTTGGTGGGCTGCAGGGTGAGCCCGTCGGTCAGCACCTGGAAGATCAGGATGGCCACGACCAGCGTCGCGATCATGCCGAACTGGCGCGCGTTCGACGTGTTGCCGCCGAACACCTTCTTCAGGTCTTTGATGCCACTCATGCGGCTTGCTCCTTCTTCTTCGAGGTCATGGTTCGCATGAGCGTCTCGGCGTCGGCCTCGGAGGCCTCGATCTCGTTCGTGACGGTGCCCTCGAAGATCGTGTAGATGCGATCGGAGAGCCCCAGCAGCTCGGGCAGCTCGGACGAGATGACGATCACGCCTTTGCCCTGGGCCGCGAGCTGGTTGATGATGTTGTAGATCTCGAACTTGGCGCCCACGTCGATGCCTCGCGTGGGCTCGTCGAGGATGAGCAGGTCGGGGTCGGTGAACATCCACTTGGCCAGGACGACCTTCTGCTGGTTGCCGCCCGACAGCTTGGCGACGCCCTCGTCGACCGTGGGGGTCTTGACGCGCAGGCTCTTGCGGTAGTCCTCGGCGATCGAGTGCTCTTCGTACGTGTTGACCACGGACGCCTTCGAGATCTTGGTCAGCTTGGCCGCGACCGTCGAGCGCTTGATGTCGTCGAGCAGGTTGAGCCCGAGCACCTTGCGGTCTTCGGACACGTAGGCGAGGCCGTTGTCGATCGCGTCCGAGACGTTCTTGATCTCGATCTTCCGACCGTCCTTGACGATCTCGCCCGAGACGAACTGACCGTACGAGCGACCGAAGATGCTCATCGCGAGCTCGGTGCGACCGGCGCCCATCAGGCCGGCCAGGCCGACGATCTCGCCCTTGCGCACGGTGATCGACGAACCCTTGCAGACGAAGCGCTCGGCGGTCTGCGGGTGGCGGACCCACCAGTCCTTCACCTCGAAGAAGACCTCGCCGATCTTCGGGGTGCGGTCGGGGAACCGGCTGGCCAGGTTGCGGCCGACCATGCCGCGGATGATGCGGTCCTCGTTGACGCCGTCTTCTTTCACGTCGAGCGTCTCGATGGTCTTGCCGTCACGGATGATCGTGATCGAGTCGGCGATGGCCTCGATCTCGTTGAGCTTGTGGCTGATCATGATCGACGAGATGCCCCGACCCTTGAGGCCGCGGATCAGGTCGAGCAGGTGCTGCGAGTCGGCCTCGTTCAGGGCGGCGGTCGGCTCGTCGAGGATCAGCAGCTTGACGTTCTTGTTCAGCGCCTTGGCGATCTCGACGAGCTGCTGCTTGCCGACGCCGAGGTTCTTGATGGCGGTGTCGGGGTCGTCCTTGAGACCGACGCGGGCGAGCAGGTCGATCGCCTTCGTCTTCGCCGCGCGCCAGTCGATGGCGCCGAAGCGGGTCGGCTCGTTGCCGAGGAAGATGTTCTCGGTGATCGAGAGCTCGGGGATCAGCGCCAGCTCTTGGTGGATGATCACGATGCCCTGCGACTCGCTCGAGCGGATGTCGCGGAAGCGCATGACGTCGCCCTGGTAGACGATGTCGCCGGTGTAGGTGCCGAACGGGTAGACACCCGAGAGGACCTTCATCAGCGTCGACTTGCCGGCGCCGTTCTCACCGCAGATGGCGTGCACCTCACCGGCGCGGACCTGCATCGACACGTCGTCGAGCGCCTTGACGCCCGGGAACTCCTTCGTGATGGAGCGCATCTCGAGGATGACGGGAGAGTCAACGCCCATGCGGGGCACCCCCGGGGATGTGGCTGCTCGCGAGCTGCTCGCTCTGCGTCACGGCACTGGGCACGTCGTCCTCGACCTTCGACCTCGTCGTCGTCCGCCGGTGATGTGCACCGACGGGCATCCTGTGATTCGTCGCCGCCGTGCCGGACCGTTCGTCGAGCCGGACGAAGGTGCCGGACCCGCCGAATGTGACCGTTCACACTGCGACTGGAGCAAAGCTAATCCCGAGAGGGGGTGCTGTCAAATGCCGATGCGGATCCGTTATCGAACCCGGCCCGACCGACGCTCGTCGCGCCTCCTGACAGCCGTCTCGCCGTGTGGCGCGGGGCCGGTCAGAGGAACCAGGGGCGCGAGGTCGACCCGCGCACCACCAGTTCCGGGGGGATCAACGTGCGGTCGACGACCGTGCCGCCCTCGAGCTCGGCGACGACCAGCTCGACGGCGCGCCGACCGATCAGGGCGAAGTCCTGACGCACGGTCGTGAGCGGCGGCCAGAGGTGCGGCGCGGTCGGTGAGTCGTCGAAGCCCACGACGCTGACCTCGCGCGGCACGTCGACGTCCGCCTCGCGGAAGGCGTGCAGCAGACCCACGGCCATCAGGTCGTTGGCCGAGAAGACGGCGGTGAAGTCGCGGCGTCGCAAGAGCTCTTGCCCGGCCGTGTAGCCGAAGTCGGCGGTCAGGTCACCGAGGATCGGCGGCTCGATCGACAGCTCGGCCTCGCCCATCTCGAAGAGGAAGCCCTGCATGCGCTCGTCGGCCTCGATCCAGTCCTGCGGACCGGCGACGTGCACGATGTGCCGGTGGCCGAGGTCGATCAGGTGCCGGGTGGCGAGACGCGCCCCCTCGAACTGGTCGACCGAGAGGCTGTGCGCCCGGGCACGCTGCGTCGAGTCGAGCGCGACGATGGGCACGTCGAGGTCGAGCTCGTCGATCACGTCGAAGAACTTGCGTTGCGGGGCGATGACGATGATCGCCTCGACCGCCTGGTTGGTCAGCAGCTGCAGGCTGGCCCGGACGTCGTCGGACGCCGTGGTCGTGCTGGCGATGCTCAACCGGTAGCCGGCCGTCCGCGCCGCCACCTCGATGGCGTTGACGATCGTCTGCGGCCCGAAGTGGACGTTCTGCAGGGTGAGCACGCCGATCGCCTTCGACCGGCTGGTGACCAGCGCCCGAGCGGCCTGGTTCGGCCGGTAGCCGATCTCGTCGATGACGTCGAGAACCTTCTGCCGGGTGCTCGGCCGGATGCTGGGGCTGTCGTTGAGCACGCGCGAGACGGTCTGGTACGAGACCCCCGCCAGGGCGGCCACGTCGCGGATGTTGGGAGCACGCACCTTGTCGATGTCAGGCTTCACCGTCGCTCCGTCGCTCTGTGGCCGGGTGATGTGACCGTACACATCGTCGTCCGGAGACCATTATGCATTCCCCGGTGGTCGCCCATGTCCCGTCCGGGGGTCACCGCCGGGTCGTGACGTGCGCCCGTCGGCAGAGCGCCGACGCGATCGGCGGGCAGGAGGCGCGGTCACCGACCCCGGGGTACCGCACGGCCGCTGAGGGCGAGCGCGAGCACGGCCACGACCGTGCCGACCGCGAAGCAGGCCACGAAGGCGATCGGGCTGGACGCGCCGCCGAGCAGCCCGAAGGCGGCCCCGGTGAGGGCCAGCGCGACGGCCGAGCCGGTGGAGTCGGCGATGGTCAGCGCGGAGCTGTTGAAGCCTCGCTCGGAGTCGGTCGAGAGGGCGAGGACGAGCACCGAGAAGCGCGGATACATGAACCCCATGCCGAAGCCGGCGACCGCCCAGGTCGAGATGAGGAAAGCCGGGGGCAGGTGGAACAAGGGCGTCAGCGCCGCGACGACGACACCGAGGAGCACCAGGACGATGCCGATGCGGATGCCGTCGCGCTGGGCCACCCGGTCGCCGAGCCGCCCCTGCACCCAGCTGGCGAACGCCCAGCCGAGCGCCCCGAGGGTCAGGGTGACGCCCGAGGCCGAGGCGCTGAAGTCGTATTCGGCCGACAGCATGTACGGGATGTAGACCTCGCTGCCGAGGAACGCCGCCCCGACGAGACCGCGCAGCAGCACCAGGGGGGGCAGCCCCGGGGGGGCGCGCGGCGGGCCCGCCGGCAGCAGCGGCCTCGGGGCCACGGCCAGCACGACGACCGCCGCGACGATGACGACGACGGTCAGCCAGGTCGGGAACTCGGACACCAGGTTGAGCGCCAGCACGCCGAGGGCCGCGCCGACCGACCAGAGGATGCGGCCGATGCTCCAGGGCACGCGCTGCCCGCCCTCGACCACCACGGGCGGAGGGACGCGTCGCAGGCTCGGCAGGACGGCGAAGAACGCCGGCACGGCGAGGCCGAGCGCGCCGAGGAAGACCCAGTGCCAGCCCACCGTCTCGGCCACGACGCCGGCGACGAGCGGCCCGACGAGACCCGGTACGACCCAGGCCGCGGCGAAGCCCGCGAAGATCGAGGGGTGCAGACCCGGCGGGTAGAGCCGGGCGACCATGACGTAGAGCCCGACGATGACCGCGCCGGAGCCGACGCCCTGCACCAGGCGGCCGAGCAGCAGCACGACCATGTCGGGCGCGGTGCCGACGACGAGCAGACCGACGGCGAACAGCAGCATCGACGCGATGACGACGACCCGGGGCCCGCTGCGGTCGGCCCAGTTGCCGGCCACCACCATGCCGACCAGGCCGGAGGCGAGGGGCGCGGCGAAGCTGAGCGAGTAGAGCGCCTCGCCGTCGAGCTCGCGGCTGATGATCGGCATGATCGTCGTGACCGCGAGCGACTCGAACGCCGCGATGCCGATCAGCGCGCACATGCCCAGCGTGGCGAGCCGGTACCGGCCGCTGAGCACGCCCTCGGGGCGGGTGCTCACGGCGGCGTCGGTCATGCGACGAGCCTAGGCCGAGCCACCGACACGGTGCCACGGCGCGGAACCGGGCGGGACGGGACGACCCGAGGAGGCGCGGTGCGGGACTTCCCCGCACCGCGCCTCCTCGGGTCGTGTCGCGACGACGCCCAGGCGTCGAGGCGCGACAGCGCCTGCGTGACGTCGCCGAGCAGGTCGTCGACGTCCTCGATGCCGACCGACAGGCGCACGATCGAGTCGGGCACCTCGAGCTCGGTGCCGCGCCCCGAGGCGTGGGTCATCTCGCTCGGGTAGCCGATCAGCGACTCGACGCCGCCGAGGGACTCGGCCAGCTGGAACAGCTCGGTCGACTCGGCGAACCGCCGGGCCGCCGCGGCACCCGCGGTCAACTGCACCGAGAGCATTCCGCCGAACGCCCGCATCTGCCGCGCGGCGAGCTCGTGCCCCGGGTGCGACTCGAGCCCCGGGTAGTAGACGCGCTCGACAGCCGCGTGCCCTTCGAGGGCTCGGGCGATGGCGAGGGCGTTCGACGAGTGACGGTCGACGCGCACGCCCAGCGTCTTGATGCCCCGCACCGTGAGCCAGGCCTCCATGGGGGCCGACACGGCACCGACGCCGAACTGCACGAAGCCGACCTTCGCGGCGAGCTCGTCGTCGCGCACGACCACGGCCCCGCCGACGACGTCCGAGTGGCCGCCGATGTACTTCGTCGTCGAGTGGACGACCGCATCGGCCCCGAGCGCCAGGGGCTGCTGCAGGTACGGCGACGCGAAGGTGTTGTCGACGACGACGACGGCCCCCGCCGCGTGCCCGATCTCGGCGAGCGCCGCGATGTCGCTGATCTTCATCAGCGGGTTGCTCGGCGTCTCGACCCAGAGGACGGCCGTCGGGGCGGCCTGGACGGCGGCGCGCACGGCGTCGAGGTCGCTCATCTCGACCGTGTCGAGCGTGACGCCCCAGGGCACCCAGACCCGGTTCACGAGGCGGTGCGTGCCGCCGTAGACGTCGTTGCCCATGACGATGCGGGTGCCGGGTGCCAGGACCGAGCGCAGCAGCGCGTCCTCGGCCGACAGCCCCGAGGCGAAGCTGAACGCGGCGGTGCCGCCCTCGAGGTCGGCGAGCAGGGTCTGCAGCGAGTCGCGCGTCGGGTTCGCCGACCGGGCGTACTCGTAGCCGCCGCGGAACCCGCCGATGCCGTCCTGCACGAACGTGGACGACTGGTAGATCGGGGGCACGACCGCACCGGTGGTGGGGTCGAACTCCTGGCCGGCGTGGATCGCCCGGGTCGAGAAACCGTGGGTCATGGGGTGTCCTTTCGAAGGGGACGGGTGGTGCGCAGACGGAGGGAGACGAGGAGGCGCGGGTCGGGTCACCGGGTCACGGTGCCGCCCCGGCCGCTCAGGAGGAGAGGAACGAGAGGACGTCCTGGCGGGGGACGACGCCGACCGGGCGGCCGTCGTCGGGGGCGAGCCGGGCGGCGACCGACTCGAGCGCGGACCGGGCCGCCGACACGGGCTCGTTCACGCCGATCCACGGCAGCGGGTCGCCGAGGTACGCCGAGACGGCGTCGCCCATGGTCGCGCCACCGCGGAAGATCGCCTCGAGCAGCGCCTTCTCCTCGATGGCGCCGACGACCTCGCCGATCACGACCGGGGGCTCGGCCGAGAGCACGGGCATCTGCGAGACGCCGTAGGTCTTCATGATGCCGATCACGTCGTGGACGGTGTCGGACGGGTGCGCGTGGACGAGGTCGGGCAGCTGCCCCGTCTTCGACGCGATCAGGTCGCGGACCGACCGCTCGTCGTGGCTGACGCCGAAGCCGTACGACCGCATCCACGCGTCGTTGAAGATCTTGCCGAGGTAGCCGCGGCCGCTGTCGGGCAGCAGGGCGACCACGACGTCGTCGGGGCCGAGCTCGCGGGCCACGTCGAGGGCGGCGGCGACGGCGAGCCCGGACGAGCCGCCGACCAGCAGTCCCTCTTCGCGGGCGAGGCGTCGGGTCAGCTCGAACGAACGGGCGTCGTCCGCGGAGATGATGCGGTCGACGACCGAGGGGTCGTAGGCGGCCGGCCAGAAGTCCTCGCCGACGCCCTCGAGCAGGTAGGGGCGGCCGGTGCCACCGCTGTAGACGCTGCCCTCGGGATCGGCGCCGACGACCTGCACCGCGCCTCCGGAGACCTCTTTGAGGTAGCGGCCCGTGCCGCTGATGGTGCCGCCGGTGCCGACGCCCGCGACGAAGTGGGTGATGCGACCGTCGGTGTCGCGCCAGATCTCGGGACCCGTCGTCTCGTAGTGGCTGAGCGGCCCGTTGGGGTTGGCGTACTGGTTCGGCTTGAACGCCCCGGGGATCTCGCGCGCCAGGCGGTCGGAGACGCTGTAGTACGACTCGGGGCTGGTCGGTTCGACGGCGGTCGGCGTGACGACGATCTCGGCACCGTAGGCCTTGAGCACGTTGCGCTTGTCCTCCCCGACCTTGTCGGGCAGGACGAAGACGCAACGGTAACCACGCTGCTGGGCGACGAGGGCCAGGCCCACGCCCGTGTTGCCGCTGGTCGGCTCGACGATCGTGCCGCCGGGCTTCAGCAGGCCCTCGCGTTCGGCCGCGTCGATGATGCGCGTCGCGATGCGGTCCTTCGACGAGCCGCCCGGGTTGACGTACTCGACCTTGACGAGCACGGTCGCCGTGATGCCCTCGGTCACCTTGTTCAGTCTGACGAGCGGCGTGTCACCGATCAGGTCGAGGACGGTCTCGGCGTACTTCACGGGTGCTCCGGTTTCTGCGCGGCCTCGTGGGGCGCGGATCGGGTGACGGGAGGGGCGGTGTCGGGTGACGACGCCGTCGGCCGAGTCTAACGACGCACCCTGGTGTGTTACGGGGCGGGACGAGCCTCTCGACGTGCAGATCGTGCAGATCGTGCAGGATATTGAGGACCTCCCAGTAATCCGTGAGAGAACTGGTGACGCATCCCCGATCTCGACCGATCACCGCGATCGATCCCCCGGACGACAGGACTCCCCCGTGGCAGACGACAAGCCCACCGTCAAGCAACAGCGCGACGCCCGACGTCAGGAGAAGGTCGCCGAGCTCAAACGGCAGCAGGCCCGGGCGAAGCGCAACCGCACCATCGGCATCGTCACCGCCTCGGCCGCGGGCGCGGCGGCCATCGGGCTGGTCGTCACCTTCGTCGTGACGAGCGGCCAGCCGCGGCAAGCCCCCCAGGCCATGGAGATCGACGGCGTGAAGACCTACTCCGCCCTCCCGGCGACCCCCGCCGGCGGCAGCGTCGACTGCGCGATGCCCCCTCCCGCCGGCGGCGACCACAACCAGATCTGGCTGAACTGCGGCGTCTACACCGAGCCGGTGCCGAACGAGAACGCCGTCCACGACCTCGAGCACGGCGCGATCTGGTTCACCTACGACCCCGAGCAGGTCAGCGAGAGCGAGATCGAGGCGCTGCGCGACTTCGCCCCCGACACCTACGCGGTCGTCTCGCCCTACGAGGGCCTCGACTCCCCCATGTACGTCTCGGCCTGGGGCGCCCAGCTGCCCTTCGCGAACGTCACGGACGACGAGGCCACCGTGTCGGACTTCGTCACCAAGTACTGGAAGTCCACGAACGCCCCCGAGCCCGGTGCGCCCTGCACCGGCGGCGTGGACGGCACCGGCAAGATCGCGTGACCGCACCGGGGCGTGACGACGTCGACGTGACCGACGGGGCGGGGCCGCACCGCGCCTCCTCGGGTCGTCGGCTGCGGCTGGTGATCGCGGGGGTCCTGACCGTGGCGATCGTGCTGCTGGTCGGCGTCGCGCTCGGCCGGCTCAGCTCGCCCAACCCGGTGACGCCCGGCCCGGACAGCGTCGAGGCGGGGTTCTCGCGCGACATGCAGGTGCACCACGAGCAGGCCGTGCAGATGGCGATGATGGTCCGCGACCGGACCACCGACCCCGAGGTGCGCTCGATGGCCTACGACATGGCCCTGACGCAGTCGCAGCAGGCCGGCCAGATGTACGCCTGGCTCGAGCTGTGGCGCCTGCCGCAGGCGCCCGCCGAGCCGACCATGACCTGGATGACCCGCCCGACCCTCGACGGTGACTACGGCAGCCACCACATGACCGACGACGGAGGCGCGGGCGGCTCGGCCACGCCCGTCGCCACCCACGAACCCGGCGGCCGCATGCCGGGGCTGGCCACCGACGAGCAGCTCGCGGCCCTGGACTCCGCCCGCGGCGTCGAGGCCGAGCGGCTCTTCCTGACGCTGATGATCGCCCATCACCAGGGCGGCATCGAGATGGCCGACGCGATCCTGGCACGCAGCGAGGTGCCGCAGGTGCGCGCCTTCGCTTCGGGCATGGTGCAGACGCAGCAGAGCGAGGTCGACGCCATGCAGGCGATGCTCGCCGAGCGCGGCTGACGGGACGCCCGGACCGCCACGACCTACGCCGAGACTTGCTGCCCGTAGAGCTCGGCATAGACCCCGCCGAGCGCGAGCAGCTCGTCGTGCGTGCCGCGCTCGACGACGCGGCCGGCCACGACGACGAACACGACGTCGGCGTCGCGGACCGTCGAGAGGCGGTGCGCGATCGCGATCGTCGTCCGACCGCGGGTCGCCGTGTCGAGAGCCTCTTGCACCACGCGCTCGGACACCGTGTCGAGGGCGCTCGTCGCCTCGTCGAGGACCATCACCGCCGGGTCTTTCAGCAGGACGCGGGCGATGGCGATGCGTTGCTTCTCGCCACCCGAGAGGCGATAGCCCCGCTCGCCCACGATCGTGTCGTAGCCGTCGGGGAACGACGCGATGGTCTCGTGGATGTTGGCCTGCCGGGCCGCCTCGACCAGTTGCTCGTCGGTCGCGTCGGGACGGGCGTAGCGGAGGTTGTCACCGATGCTGGCGTGGAACAGATAGGTCTCTTGGCTGACGATGCCGATGTTGCCGACCAGCGATTCTTGGTCGAGCCGCCGGACGTCGGTGCCCGCGAAGCGGACCGCACCACCGGACGCCTCGTAGAACCGCGGGATCAGGTACGACACGCTCGTCTTGCCCGCACCGCTCGGGCCGACGAAGGCGGCGAACTGGCCGGGCGCGATGTCGAACGAGACGCCGTCGAGGGTCTTCTGCCCCGGTTCGGCGTCGGGATACGAGAACGAGACGTCGTCGAACTCGACCCGGCCGAGCTGCGTCTCGTCGACGGCCTCGGCCGACGGGTCGTTCGTGATCGCCGGGTGGAGGTCGAGGTACTCGAAGATGCGCGCGAAGAGCGCCCCGGAGGTCTGCAGGTCGAGGGCCACCCGCAGCAGGCCCATGAGCGGGAAGGTCAACCGGGCCTGCACCGTCGTGAAGGCCACGATCGTGCCCGCGGTCACGGGCACGTCACGCAGGATCAGCCAGGCCGCGACCAGGTAGATCAGGGCGGGGATGACCGAGAGGAAGATCTGGACGACGGCGAAGAACCACTGCCCGCTCATCTGCTGACGCACCTGCAGCCCGATCTGCGTGCGGTTCTCGGCGGCGTAGCGCTCGACCTCGGAGTGCTGCTGGTTGAAGCTCTTGGCGAGCAGGATGCCGCTGACGCTCAACGCCTCTTGCGTGATGGCGGTCATGTCGCTGAGCGACTCCTGCGTCTTGGTGGCGATGCGGGCACGCACCTGTCCCACCCGTCGCTGGGCCACCACGAGCAAGGGCAGCAGGATCACCGTGACGACGGTCATCTGCCAGCTGAGCACGAGCATGGACACGAAGGCGGCGATGACCGTGACGGTGTTGCCCAGGACGCTCGAGATGGTGTTGCTGAGCACGTTCGCGACGCCACCGACGTCGTTCTGCAACCGGGACTGGATGACCCCGGTCTTGGTGCGGGTGAAGAACGCGAGCTCCATGCGCTGGAGATGCCCGAAGAGACGGATGCGCAACGCACCCATGACCTTGTTGCCGACCGTGGCCGTCAGGTACGTCTGCCAGACGCCGATGCCGGCCGACAGCACCCACAGCCCCACCATGGCGCCCACCAGCTCGAGCAGGACGGGCACGTCGGGACCGCCCGGCGGGAACAGACCCCGGTCGAACGCCTGCTTGGTGAGCAGCGGCGGAGCCACGCTGACGGCGGCGCCGATCAAGACCAGCACCACGGTGACGACGAGGGCACGCTCGTGCGGGACGAACAGGCCCCGGATGCGACCGAGCAGGTCGGGGATGCGCGGCGCCGTCGCGTTCGCCGCACGCTGGGCGTCGGCGTCGCCGCTCGACACCCGACCGGAACCACCCGGTCGGCCCCCGCCCCGGGGACCGCCAGCGGGGGCATGCATCGAGCTCATCCGGTCAGCGTAGGCCTGACCACCGTCACGGGTGGCCCGTCGCCGGGGTGCGGGTCAGTGCCTGCAAGAAATCGCCACGGCACCGTCGAGACACGCCGCGACACGCCGTAGAACGACCGTTCGTCCCCCAGTTGTGGGCGCAATGCCCGACAGACCATACGACGGAATGATCTCTCAGTTTAGTATGGCGGTGTCGGTGCACCTGACCAGGCTCCGGCAGCCGCGCTCCCCCTACCCGACGGGCGAGCCTCCCGAAGCGGCGGAGCTAGGACCATCGTGAACACGTCGAACCCCACGGCCGTCGAACCGCCGAGTGCCGAACTGCAGCCCGCCGACCACCGGGCTGCTCTCGATGCCATCGAACAGGGCTGGACCCAGATCGCCCCCCTGCAGGGAGCACGCCTGCGCGAGGCCATCCGCTCGACGCCGGAAGAGGAGTGGCGCGGGCGACCCCGCATCCTGCTCGCCCTGGCCGCGAGCCACCGCTCGGTCGGCTCCCGCTCGCGCAGCGCCGCCCTGCCCTGGTTCCGCGGCGTCGCCAAGGCGCTCGACGCCGCCCCCGACCTGCCGCTCGACATCCGGGCGGGCTACCACGTCCACCTCGGTGCGTCCCTGCGCACCCTCGGCAACTTCGTCGTGGCCCACGAGCACCTCGAGGTCGCCCGGACCCTCATCGAGAACGATCTGGCCGAGTCGATCAGCGTGCGCATCTCGCTCAGCGCCTCGTTCTCGCTGCAGCTCGGTCTGATCCGCCTGCACTACGGCGAGATCGACCAGGCCCGCTTCGCTCTGAGCCTCGCCAACGGTCTCGGCGAGGACCACCTCAGCACCGCCGAGCGCGTCGAGTGCCTCTCGGCCCTCGCCTTCGTCGCGATGCTGATCGGCGACTTCGACCTCGCCGACCGCCACGTCGACCTCGCCCGCGAGCTCGCCGACGGCACCGACCTGCTGGGCAGCTCGTTCGGTGCCCTGACCCAGATCACCCGCGTGCACCTCGCCCTCGAACGCGGAGAGGCCGTGGGCGGCCACGAGGGCCTGCTCGCCGACGTCCGCCAGGCATCGCGCGGCAGCGACTGGGAAGCGCTCGGCCTGTTCGCCGAAGCACACGTGCTGCTGGCCGAGAGCCGCTACATCGAAGTCCTCGACCTGCTGGCCCGGATCACCCGCACCATCGACGGCTTCACCGGGCACAGCGCCCTGACCGAGTCGGCCGTCGTCATGCGGGCCGAGACCATGCGCCTGCTCGGGCAGCCCCATGAGGCCCGCCGACTGGCCTCGTCGGTGACACCCTCGCACCACCACATCCGCTGTCCCGCTCGCGTGCTCGCCCTGGTGCACCTCGCCGCCGGCGAGCCCGAGGACGCCCTCGAGGCGCTCGAACAGTGTCTCGCCATCGGCGACCTGCACAGCGAGCGCACCATGGGCCAGGTGCACGCGCTCCAGGCCGCCGCACACCTCGCCCTCGGCGACGGCCCGCACAGCGACATCGCCTTCGACCGGGCGTTGCTGAGCGCCGGCCACAACGGGTCGATCTGGCTCTTCGCCACCCTGCCCGAGGACGTCCTCGAACACCTCGTCCAGCGCGCCGTCGGCCGTCGGCAGCCGCCGGCCATCGTCGGCGTGCTCGACCGACTCCGCGGCACCTCGGCGGACGTCGTGCCGCAGCTCGCCGAACCGCTGAGCGACCGTGAGCTCGTCATCGTCCGGCACCTGGCCACCGGCCAGACCCTGGGCCAGATCGGCAGCCAGCTGTTCATCTCGGTCAACACGGTCAAGAGCCACGTCCGCAGCATCTACCGCAAGCTCCAGGCGTCGTCGCGCCGCGAGGCGATGACCCGCGTCAAGCAGCTCGGCCTCGACCTCGACGAGTAGGCCCGGACGGGCGCGGCGCCCCGGACGGGCGCGGTGCCCCGAGGAGGCGCGGTGCCGGCCGTGCGGTAGCCTCTCGCGGTGCCCCACGAGTCCCGCGTCACGTCCCGCCCGTCCCTCGTCGCCCAGCTGAGGACTCGCAAACCCCTCGAGGCGTACGTCGCCGAGAGCGAGGCCACCGCCGCCGGCGGGCCCCGCCTGCGCCGCCCCCTGGGCGTCTGGCCCCTCACGGCGACCAGCCTCGGTGCGACCCTCGGCCCGGGCATCCTGGTCGTGCTCGGCACGGCCGTCCCGCTGGCCGGCCCAGCGGTCTGGATCTCGTTCGTGCTCGCGGGCGTCGCGGCCCTGCTGTCGGCCCTGTCGTACGCCGAGATGGCGGGCAGCGTGCCCGTGTCGGGTTCGAGCTACTCGTACACTTACGCGACGCTCGGCGAGGGCATCGCCTGGGTCTGCGGGTGGTGTCTCGTGCTCGAGTACGCCGTCTCGGTCGCGGCCGTCGCCGTCGGGGCGGGCCAGTACGTGAACGAGGCCCTCGACGTGTTCGGGCTCGCCCTGCCCGCCGCGATCGCCGAGCCCCCGGGCGCCGGAGGGGTGCTCAACCTGCCCGCGGCGGTTCTCGTCCTGCTCGCCCCCCTCGTCCTGGTGCCCGGCGCCCGCGAGAGCGCCTGGGTCAACACGCTGCTCGTCGTCGTGAAGGTGGCGCTGCTCGTGTTCTTCGTCGCCGTCGCCTTCACGGCCTTCAGCGTCGGCAACTTCGAGCCGCTGGCACCGATGGGAGCGGCAGGCGTCTCGGCGGCCGCCTCGCGGCTGTTCTTCTCGTACATCGGCTTCGACGCGGCATCGACGGCCGGCGAGGAGGCCCGCGACGCGAAGCGCGACCTGCCGCGCGCCATCATCGCCTCCATCGTGATCATCACGGTGCTGTACATCCTCGTGGCCGTCGCGGCCATCGGCGCGCGGCCGTGGACCTCCTTCACCGACGGCGAGGCGACCCTCGTCACGATCGTCGCCGACATCACGGGGCAACCGTGGGTCGCCTTCCTCTTCGCCGTCACCGCGGTGGCGGCGATCGCCAGCGTCGTGCTCACGGTGCTCTACGGTCAGACGCGCATCTTCGTCTCGATGGCGCGGGACGGGCTCGTCCCTCGCGTCCTCGGCCGCGTCTCGGCTCGGACGCAGACCCCCGTCGCCGGCACCCTGATCGTCGGCGGAGCGGGGGCCGTGGCCGCCGCGGTGATCCCCCTGGGCGCCCTCGCCGGCGCGACGAGCATCGGCACGCTCTTCGCGATCGCCCTGGTCAACGTGTCGGTGATCTGGCTCCGGCGCAACCGCCCCGAGCTCGACCGCACCTACGAGGTGCCGCTGTACCCGCTCACCCCGATCCTCGGCTGCGCCTTCTGCGTCCTGTTGATGGTGACGCTCGGTTGGGTCACCTGGGCGGCCTTCGCCGTCTGGATGGCCGTGGGCACGGCGGTGTACCTCGGGTACGGTCGGCGACACTCGGTCCTGGCCCGCACCTCCTGACCGCCCTCGTCGCGTGGCCTGCGGGTCCGCGTCACCCGCGGCGGGTCGGCACGGACCCCCAGCGGACGACGGAAACCGTCGAACCCCCCGAGGAGGCGCGGGTCGCGAGGGACCGGCGACGCACCTCGGCCGCACCACCGGGAACGCCGAAAGGCGCCACCCCGAGGGGTGGCGCCTTCCGAATGGTGCTGAGCAGACGTGCCGCTCAAGCGCCGAGGGCCGCGAGGGCCCGCCGACTACTTGAGGGTGATCGTCGCGCCGGCGGCCTCGAGCTGAGCCTTGGCCTTGTCGGCGGCCTCCTTCGAAGCGCCCTCGAGGACGGTGCTGGGGGCACCGTCGACGACGGCCTTGGCCTCGCCGAGACCGAGGCTCGTGAGCGCGCGGACCTCTTTGATGACCTGGATCTTCTTGTCGCCGGCAGCCTCGAGCACGACGTCGAAGGCGGTCTGCTCTTCGACCTCTTCAGCGGCGGCGGCGGGACCGGCGGCACCGGCAGCGGCCACGGGGGCAGCAGCGGTGACCTCGAAGACCTCTTCGAACTTCTTCACGAAGTCGCTGAGCTCGATGAGCGTGAGCTCCTTGAAGGCCTCGATCAGTTCGTCCTGCGTGAGCTTCGCCATGGTGTTCTCCTTATGGGTTTTCTAAAGTGTGGGTTGGTACGACAGCTGTTTAGCTGTCGGCTTCCTGCTTGGCACGCAGCGCCTCGACCGTGCGAACGGCCTGGGACAGCGGTGCCTGGAACAGGTAGGCAGCACCGAACAGCGAAGCCTTGAAGGCGCCGGCCAGTTTGCCCAGCAGCACCTCTCGGGATTCGAGATCGGCGAGCTGCTTGACCTCGTCTGCCGTGAGCGGGTTACCGTCGAAGTAACCGTTCTTCACGATCAGAGCGGGGTGTGCCTTGGCGAAGTCACGCAGGCTCTTGGCGACGGCGACAGGGTCACCGTGCACGAAGGCGATCGCAGACGGTCCGACGAGGTCGTCGTCGAACGAGCTGATTCCGGCGTTGTTGGCCGCGATCTTGCTGAGCGTGTTCTTCACCACGGCGTACGTCGCGTCTGCACTGATGGACTTGCGGAGCTCTTTCAGCTCGGCAACAGTGAGACCGCGGTACTCGGTGAGCAGGACGGCGGTCGAGTCACGGAAGTTGTCCGTGAGCTCGGCGACCGATGCTTCCTTGTTCGCCATGGCTCTCCTAAAACGTGGGTGTGCCGGCAGCCCCCGGGTGCTCGACTCGGCCGCACCGAGACCGGTGCCGCACCAATGAAAAAAGCTCCGGCGCAAGCGCACGGAGCTGGATCTCTTCGAGAAGAGGAACGACTTCACACACCTGCGCTGGTCGCTCTCTCTCGAGAACCTTCGGCACCCGTCTGCGAGCAGACGTGTACAACCGGCGGTCTTGGGCTTCGATCAGGATAGACGCAGGAGGCGCGCTCACGCAAGTCGCGCCTCCTCGGCGTCCCGGTCGGATGCCACGTCGGGCGTCGCGAGCGGCAGGCGGACGGTGAAGGTGGCCCCGTCGTCCGAGCTGGCGACGTCGACGGTCCCCCCGTGGGAGTGGACGACGGCCTGCACGATCGCGAGGCCGAGGCCCGTCGAGCCGGCCTTCCGCGACCGCGAGCTGTCGGCGCGGGCGAACCGTTCGAAGAGCACCGGCAGCACGGCCGGGTCGATGCCCGGCCCGTCGTCGGCGACCGAGACGACGGCCTGACCGGACGCGTCGTCGACCGTGAGCGAGACGTGTACGTGCGTGCCGTCGGGCGTGTGGGTGCGCACGTTGGTCAACAGGTTCGCGACGATCTGGTGCAGACGCATGGCGTCGCCGGACACGGTCACCGGCTCGTCGGGCACGTACACGTCGACGTCGTGCGTGGGTCCGGCCACGTGGGCGTCGTTGACCGTGTCGAGCACGACCCGGGTGAGGTCGACGTCGCCCGTGACGAGGTCGCGCCCCTCGTCGAGGCGGGCGAGCAGCAGGAGGTCCTCGACGAGGGAGGTCATCCGCAGCGACTCCGACTCGATGCGGCCCATGGCGTAGACCACGTCGTCGGGCAGTCCGGTGTTCATGCGGCGGGTCAGCTCGGCGTAGCCGCGGACCGACGCGAGCGGGGTCCGCAGCTCGTGCGAGGCGTCGGCGACGAACTGCCGCACCTTGTTCTCGCTCTGCTGACGGGCCTCGAGGGCCCCCGCCACGTGGCCCAGCATGCGGTTGAGCGAAGCACCGACGCGGCCCACCTCGGTGCGGGTGTCGGCGTCGGCTTCGTCGACGCGTTCGGCCAGGGCCACCTCGCCGCGGTCCAGCGGCAGCTCGGCGACCCGCAGCGCCGTGTCGGACATGCGCTCGAGCGGTCGGAGGGCGCTGCGCACGACGCCGTAGGCCACGGCGATCGCGATGGCGAGGCCGATGAGGGTCACGGCGAGGATGGTGATCACCATGACCGTGATGGTGCGGTCGACGCTGCTCGTCGGCAGACCCACGACGAGGTGGGCCGGCGTCGTGGCGACCGAGCCCGACGTCGTCGTCGTCTGGTAGCCGACCGCGAGGGACTCCACCCGGTACGAGCCCAGGTCCGACCCGAGCGAGACGGTCTCGGGGTCGTTCGCCCCGGCGACCGTCGTCACGACCGACGTCAGGTCGTCGGTCAGGCGGGGCGAGACGACCCGTCCCGACTGCTCGACGCGGTACGCCGCGACGACCGAACCATTGACGACGACGGCCGTGAAGGTGCCGGGCGACTGCCGCGGGCCCGAGAGGTCGTCGCCGTCGGGCGTCAGGTACGGCCGGGTCGTCGAGCCCTGGGCGTTCACCATGGGCACCGAGCGACCGGTCGCCCCCTCGAGTTCGTCGTCGAGCTGACGCATCAGCGACGCCTGCAGGACGATCACGCTGACCGAGCCGATCACGATGGTCAGCAGCACGACGAGCGCGACGATGCTGAGGATCAAGCGATTGCGCAGCGTGAGCGGACCGGCGAGACCGGGCGCCCGGCCCACGAGGCCGCGGAGGCGCGAGCCCACCCGGGCGGGCAGGGCATCGCTCACGACGTGGGCTTGATCACGTAACCCACGCCGCGCACGGTGTGGATCATGGGCTCTTCGCCGACGTCGATCTTCTTGCGCAGGTACGAGATGTAGATCTCGACGACGCTGGACTTGCCGCCGAAGTCGTAGCTCCAGACCCGGTCGAGGATCTGCGCCTTGCTCAGCACGCGGCGCGGGTTGCGCATCAGGAAGCGCAGCAGCTCGAACTCGGTCGCGGTCAGCTCGATCTCGCGACCGGCCCGCGTCACCTCGTAGCTCTCCTCGTCCAGCACGAGGTCACCGACGACGATGCGCGAGTCGCCCGCCTCGCTGATGGCCGAGGCCGACCGGCGGATCAAGCCGCGGAGGCGGGCGACGACCTCTTCGAGCGAGAAGGGCTTGGTGACGTAGTCGTCGCCGCCGGCGGTGAGACCCGACACCCGGTCCTC
The DNA here is from genome assembly GCF_001297205.1 of Frigoribacterium sp. RIT-PI-h. Classification (NCBI taxonomy): domain Bacteria; kingdom Bacillati; phylum Actinomycetota; class Actinomycetes; order Micrococcales; family Microbacteriaceae; genus Frigoribacterium; species Frigoribacterium sp. RIT-PI-h. The sequence goes on from NZ_LHOZ01000076.1 coordinate 201,399, forward strand.
GACGCTGTCCTTCGCGGTGAGGAACAGGATCGGGGTGTCGTCGCCGCTCGACCGCAGTCGACCGAGCACCTGGATGCCGTCGATGTCGGGGAGCATCCAGTCGAGCACGATCGCGTCGGGCTTGAACTCGCGCGCCGTCGCGAGGGCCGCCTGGCCGTCGGAGGCCGCCTTGACGTCCCAGCCCTCGTAGCGCAGGGCCATCGAGAGCAGGTCGGTGAGGCTGTTCTCGTCGTCGACGACGAGGACTCGAAGGGGCGTTCCGTCGGCACGGGTGAGGCGAGGGGCCGAGGCGGTGGCGGTGGCGGGGGTCGTTGTGGTCACCTTCCCCAGTATCGAGGGATTCCTATGAACGGACTGTGTCCGACCGATGAGCAGGCTGCACATCGCCCACAGGCGACCCACAGCGAGTCCATCGGTTCGGGAAGGCCAGGTCGAAGGTCGGCGTCAGGCCCGCGGGTAGTCGGCGCAGGCGAAGCGCGTCGAGTCCGGGGCCCAGCAGGGCACGTTGATCGTGCCCTGCCCGCCGAAGAGGGCGAGCACGTGGTGCGGCGCCCGGCCCGGCACGGGCAGGCCGTCGGCGCCGAGGGGCAGGGTGCGCAGCACCACGTCACGGTTCTCGGGGTGGCCGAGCGTGCCGGGCTCGAACGACACCCAGAGCAGCGTCGAGGCGTCGGGCGACACGTGCGGGAACCAGTTGACCCGCTCGTCGTCTGTCACCTGTACGACGTCGCCGCCGTCCAGGCGGCTCCGGAAGAGCTGCGCGTGGCCGGCCACCCCGGCGGAGGCGCGTTCCGAGTTGGACCACAACCAGGCGCCGTCCGGGGAGAACTCGGCCCCGTCGTCGGGGTGCTCGTCGTCGGTCACCGGCGTGGTCGCGCCGTCGGCCCGCGAGACCAGGGCGACGTTCGTGCGCCAGCCGGCCCGCGCCTCCTCGTCGTCCGGGTCGTCGACCGGCGCCGGCAGGGCGCCGACGATCACGCTGAGCGACGCTCCGTCGGGCGAGACGCCGTGGAGGTAGTTCTTGTGGTTGCGCCCGGCGGGGTGGTCGCGGGTCACTCGGCGGGCGGTGCCGCCCGGGGGCACGCCGTCCCACGGCACCTCGTACAGGTGGCCGTCGCGGGCACTCACGATCACGGCGCCCTGGTCGGGTGCGATCACGTGGTCGTTGTTGATCTCGGGGACGTCGCCCATCGGCACCGGCTCGAGTGCGGTCTCGTCGACCCCACGCGCGTCGGCGGGCAGGCGCCAGAGCAGGCCGTCGCCGTTCACCACGAGCCAGCGGCCGTCAGGGCTCCAGTTCGGGGCCTCGACGAGCACGCGAGCGCTCTCGAGGACGACCTCGGCGTCACCGGTCGCGGGGTCGACGACCAGCAGGCGGCTCCGTTGGCCGGGCAGCAGGGTTCGGGGCATGGGGTCAGTCTGCCGTCACTGGTTCGAGAACGCGGCGTCGAAGGAGGCGCTCGGCCGCTTCCAGAGCAGCGACCGGACGTAGGCCAACGCCTCGGGGGCGCCGTGCAGCCGGTCCATGCCGGCGTCCTCCCACTCGATCGAGATCGGGCCGTCGTAGCCGATGGCGTCGAGGGCGCGTAAGGCGTCCTCCCAGTTCATGTCGCCGTGACCGGTCGAGACGAAGTCCCAGCCGCGGCGGGGGTCGCCCCAGGGCAGGTGTGAGCCGAGCACGCCCGACCGCCCGGTAGGGGGCTTGATGCGGGTGTCCTTGCAGTCGACGTGGAAGATCCGGTCGGCGAAGTCGGTGATGAACGACACCGTGTCGACGCCCTGCCAGAGCATGTGCGAGGGGTCCCAGTTGAAGCCGAAGGCCGAGCGGTGCTCGATGGCCTCGAGCGCGCGGACGCTCGTCCAGTGGTCGTAGGCGATCTCGCTCGGGTGCACCTCGTGGGCGAACCGGACGCCCTCGGCGTCGAACACGTCGAGGATGGGGTTCCAGCGGTCGGCGAAGTCCTGGTAGCCGGCGTCGATCACGGCGGCGGGCACCGGCGGGAACATCGCGACGTAGGACCAGATCTTCGAGCCGGTGAAGCCGACGACGGTGTCGACGCCCCCCTTGCGGGCGACCCGGGCCGCCCGTTTCATGTCCTCGGCCGCCCGCTGACGGCCGCCCTCGGGGTCGCCGTCGCCCCAGGTGGACGGCCGGACGATCGCCTGGTGCCGGAAGTCGATCGGGTCGGCGCAGACCGCCCGCCCGGTCAGGTGGTTCGAGATCGCCCAGACCCCCAGGCCGTGCCGCTCGAGCACGTCGAGGCGCGACCGCAGGTACGCGTCGTCCTGGTCGGCGCGCTCGAGGTCGAGGTGGTCGCCCGACGCCGCGATCTCGAGGCCGTCGTAGCCCCAGCCGGCCGCGAGCGCCGCGACCTCCTCGAAGGGCAGGTCGGCCCACTGACCGGTGAACAGGGTGACGGGGCGGGAGCTCTCGGCCATGGGTTCCTTCTCGGGGCGACGGGGGATCGGACGGACGACGGGACGGTGCGGACGGGACGGTGTGGACGGACGACGGGACGGTGCGGACGGACGACGGGTCAGGGCACGTCGACCCAGCCGCGCGACGCGGCGGAGGCGAGGACGGCCTCGGTCACCCGCACGGCGCGCAGGCCGTCGACGAAGGTGGGCAGTCCCTCGGGGGTGCCGCCCCGGACGGCGTCGTGCGCGTCGCGGACGAACCCCGCGAACGCGTCGACGTAGCCCATCGGGTGCCCCGCCGGGACCGTCGACAGGCGGGCGGCGTCGGGCGCGAGCACGGCGGCGTCACGCGCCACGAGCTGCGTGCCCGACCGCCGGCCGACCCAGAGCGTCTCGGGTTCCTCTTGTGAGAACTCGAGGCTCTCGGCGGTGCCCGACAGGTCGAGCAGGAGGCGGTTCTTGCGACCCGGCGCGACCTGCGACACGAAGAGGGTGCCGATCGCCCCCCGTGCCGTCTCGAACACGACGGCCGCCTCGTCCTCGGTGTCGACCGACGAGCCGCCACGGTGGGCGTGCACCGTGGTGGTCGTCGAGGGCAACCGCGCCAACCGGTCGCCCAGGACGAATTCGAGGAGGTCGACCAGGTGGCTGCCGATGTCGGCGAAGGCCCTCGAGGGGCCGCCGGCCGCCGGGCCCACCCGCCAGTCGACGTCGTCGCTGTCGAGCAACCAGTCCTGCAGGTACGACCCCCGGACGCTCAAGACGCGGCCGACCTCGCCCGCGGCGACCCGGGCCCGCGCCTCGCGCACCATCGGGTGGTAGCGGTAGCCGAAGGGCACGGCACCGACGAGCCGCCCGGCCCGGGCGGCCTCGACCAGGGCCTCGGCCTCGGCGCCCGAGGTCGCGAGCGGCTTCTCGCAGACCACGTGCTCGCCGGCGGCGAGCGCCGCCAGGGCGACCGGTGCGTGCGTGGCGTTGGGCGAGCAGACGTGCACGACGTCCACGTCGGGGTCGGTCACGAGGTCGTCGACGCTCTCGTGAGCCGTGTCGACGCCGAGCGACGCCGCCGCCCGGGCCGCGCTGGCGGGGCTCGACGAGGCCCGGGCGACCCCCCCGGCGCCGGCCGACAGCGCGGCACCGGCGTGCACACGGGCCCCGCAGCCCCCGCCCACGATGCCGACGCGCAGTGGCTCGACGCGCCCCGCGCCCCCCCGGCTCGGCTCGGCCGGGCCGGCGGGGCGGGCGGGGCCGCCCCCCGGCCCCACCGCCGTGGCCACGGCCGGTTCGGTCACTTCACGGCCCCCGACGACAGTCCGGTGATCAAGTGTTTCTGCACGAGCATGAAGCCTATGAGCACGGGCAGCGAGACGACGACCGAGGCGGCCATGAGCTGGTTCCAGTAGACGTCCTGCTGCGAGGCGTAGGCGCGCAGGCCGATCGAGAGCGTGCGCGTGTCCTTGCTCGTGAGCACCGAGGCGAAGAGCACCTCGCCCCAGGCCGTGATGAAGGCGTAGACCGCGACGGCGATGATGCCCGGCTTGGCGACCGGGATGATCACACGGAACAGGGCACCGAGGCGACCCGTGCCGTCGATCATCGACGCCTCTTCGAGCTCTTTCGGGATCGAGGCGAAGTACCCCGTCAGCATCCAGATCGAGAACGGCAGCGAGAACGTCATGTACGTGATGATCAGGCCGAGGTAGCTGCCGGTCAGCTGCACGCCGATCGTGCGCTGGATCTGCACGAAGATCAGGAACAGCGGCAGCAGGAACAGGATGCCCGGGAACATCTGCGTCGACAGCACGACCAGACTGAAGCTGCGCTGCCCCTTGAACCGCAGGCGGGCCAGCGAGTACGCGGCGAGCACGGCCATGGCCACCGAGAGCACCGTGGCCGAGATCGTGACGATCAGGCTGTTCTTGAAGTACGACGCCAGCGGCACCGTCTGCCAGATCTGCACGTACGGTTCGAGCGTCACCCGGCTGGGGATCCAGGTGAACAGGCCCTGCACGTCGGCGAGCGGCTTGATCGAGGTGGTCAGCACCACGTAGAGCGGCACGACCACCACGAGCGACAGGAAGGCCAGCCCGAAGAAGCGGAAGACCTTGAACCCACGGGTCTCAATCATCGTGTTGTCCCTTCGGCAGAACCATGCGGATGTAGAACGCGGACGCGATCAGCAGCACGACCAGGAGCATCACGCTCATGGCACCGCCGAGGCCGAAGTTCCAGTTGTTGAACGACTGCTGGTAGATCAGCGGCGAGATGAGCGTCGCCTGCTCGGGCGACGCGGGGCCGAAGAGCACGTAGGGCACGTTGAACTGGTTGAAGATCCACAGGCTCATGATCAGCAGCAGCACGGCGTTGGCCGGCTTGACCATGGGCAGGGTGATCAGCGTGAACTGCTTCCAGAGGCTCGCGCCGTCGAGGCTCGCGGCCTCGTAGACGTCCCCCGGGATGTTCTGCAACGCGGCGAGCAGCATCAGGAAGGCGAACGGCCAGAACTGCCAGGCCGTCACGATGACGATCGCCCAGAACGAGTTGCCGCCGAGCAGCCAGAACGGGCGGTCCTGCAGGATGCCCAGGTCGTCGACCAGGAAGCGGTTGATGGCGCCGTCGCGCTGGTTGAACATGAAGGCCCAGGCGATCGTGCCGACGTACGACGGCAGGGCGTAGGGCACCAGGAAGAGCGTGCGCAGGATGCCACGGCCCTTGAACGAGCTGGTGAGCAGCACGGCGCCCAGCATGCCCATGCTCCAGGCGATGGCCACCACGATCACGGTGAACATCAGCGTGCGCCCCAGGGCTCCGTAGAGCTGCCCGGCGATCGGCGAGGACGGGTCGAGGGCCGTGACGAAGTTCTGCAGGCCGACGAAGGGCGCGTTGACCCAGTTGGCGATGCTGAGCTGGTTGAGCGTGATGAACGCGATCCAGACGCCGAGCACCATCGGGATGATGTGGACGAGCAGCTCGGCCAGGGCGGCGGGACCCACGAGGAAGTACGCGAGGGGCGAGCGGTGCTTCTTGCGCTTGGCCGGCTCGATCGGGGCCGACTGGTGCGGGTCGGGCGGGACGTCTTCCACGG
>NZ_LHOZ01000068.1:0-47125 GCF_001297205.1 Frigoribacterium sp. RIT-PI-h
CAGGGGGACGGCGCAGGGGGGCTGCCTAAGATGAGCATCGATCCGTCCGCACAGACCCCGTTCACGGAAGAGACCCGCGCATGCCCGGAATCCACGCCGACATCACCTCGGCCTTCGGCAACACCCCGCTCGTCAAGCTCAACTCGCTGCCCGCCGAGGGCGGTGCCGAGGTGCTGGCCAAGCTCGAGTTCTACAACCCGGGTGCCAGCGTGAAGGACCGCCTCGGCGTCGCCATCGTCGACGCGGCCGAGGCGTCCGGCGACCTGAAGCCCGGCGGGACGATCGTCGAGGGCTCGAGCGGCAACACCGGCATCTCGCTGGCCCTGGTCGGCGCCGCCCGCGGCTACCAGGTGATCGTCACAATGCCCGAGACGATGAGCGTCGAACGACGCACCGTCATGAAGGCCTACGGCGCGAAGATCGTCCTGACCCCCGGTCCCGAGGGCATGAAGGGCGCCGTCGAGCGAGCGAAGCAGATCGCGGCCGAGACCGAGAACGCGATCTGGGCGCAGCAGTTCGAGACCCGGGCCAACGCCGAGATCCACCGCCGCACGACCGCGCCCGAGATCCTGCGCGACACCGACGGGAAGATCGACTTCTTCGTCGCGGGCGTCGGCACCGGCGGCACGATCACGGGCGTCGGGCAGGTGCTGCACGAGAAGGTTCCCGGCGTGAAGGTCGTCGCCGTCGAGCCCGCCGACTCGCCCTTGCTGAGCGAGGGCAAGGCCGGGCCGCACAAGATCCAGGGCATCGGGGCGAACTTCGTGCCCGAGGTGCTCGACCGCTCGCAGATCGACGAGGTCTTCCCCGTCCAGCTCGACGACGCCCTGCGCGTCGCGCGCGACCTCGCCACGAGAGAGGGCATCCTCTCGGGCATCTCGTCCGGCGCGATCATCCATGCCGCACTCGAGATCGCCAAGCGGCCCGAGAACGCCGGCAAGCGCATCGTCGCGATCGTCTGCGACACCGGGGAGCGCTACCTGTCGACGGTGCTCTTCCAGGACCTCGCGGACGCCTAGGGTGCAGCTGGTCGCCCGCCTCCGCGAAGACCTCGACACCGTCCGGAGGCGCGACCCGGCTGCCCGAGGACGCCTCGAGACCGCTCTGGTCTACTCGGGCCTGCACGCGGTGTGGGCGCACCGCGTGACCTCGCGACTGTGGCGTGCGGGGCCGGCACCGCGCCTCCTCGGGTCACGGTTCGCCGCGCGGCTGCTCTCGCAGGTCGCGCGGTCGCTGACCGGCGTCGAGATCCACCCCGGGGCGCGCCTCGGGGCCCGCCTCTTCATCGACCACGGCATGGGCGTCGTGATCGGCGAGACGGCGGTGGTCGGTGACGACTGCACGATCTTCCCCGGCGTGACCCTCGGGGGCAAGGGACGAGGAGGCGCGCTCGGCCGCCGGCCCCCCACCGTCGGTGACGGCGTGATGATCGGTGCCGGGGCCGCCGTGCTCGGCGGCGTCACCGTGGGCAGCGGCAGCGTCGTCGGGGCCAACGCCGTCGTGACGAAGGACGTCCCGCCCGGGTCCGTCGCGGTGGGCGTGCCCGCGATCGCCCGGCCGCGCGCCGAGGCCTGAGCCCACCTCAGTGGCGAGGTTCCCAGCGGAACAGTCGCATCCCCGCGACGACGGCCAGCGCGGCCCAGACCAGCGTGGGGGCGAGCAGCACCGGGACGACCGACAGGTCGCCGCCGTTCCAGGCGAGGACGGCGAGTTCCATGAGTCCGCCACCGGGCAGCAGACGCTTCAGCCAGAGCAGGTCGTCGGCGCCGGTGATCGTCCACCAGATGGCGACGCCGAGCGTGACCATGAAGATCGGCATGGTCGTGTACTGGGCGTGCTCGGGTGAGGTGCTGAAGCCGGCCGTCGCGAACGCGAATCCGGCGAACATGATCTCGGCGATGACCACGGCGGTGATCACCAACACCGGGCTGACCGGTGGTTCGCGCACGGCGAGGATGCCGAGCACGATCACGATCTGCGCCAGGCTGACCGCCATGGCGGGGGCACGAGTCCCGCGGTGATCCCGGTGTCGCTCACCGAACCGCTGCGCAGCCGCTTCAGGTAGAGCGACTGTCGACGGGCCGCCAGCGTCGTCGTCGCGGTGATGTAGACCCCGAGGCCCACCATGCCCACGATCTGTACGCCCGCGAGCATGCCGCCCGTGCCGTAGAGGTCGAACAGGAAGGTGCCGGCTCCGAACGCGAGGGGCAAGAGCAGGGCCGAGAGCGCGACGGTGCGGTTGCGCACGAGCATGCGCAGCTCGGCGACGCCGATGGCGACGGGACCCGACCTGTTCGAGGCGGAGGAAGACGTGCCGACGGGTCCGGTCGGCCCCGTCGAGGCGGGGGAGGCGGTGGTCACGGAAGTCATGAGGGGTCCTTTCGAGGACGGCGGATCGAGGGGGTCAGGAGGCACGGCTGAGGTCGCGGAACACGTCGTCGAGTCCCGACTCGTGCACGGTGAAGCGGGCCAGGGTGTGGTCGGCGTCAGCCGCCCAGCGCAGCAGCGTCGCGACGTCGCGCTGGGCGTCGTCGGTCTCGACGACCACGAGATCGTTCTCGGTGCGGGTGATCGGCAACGGGAGGTCGTCGATCGCGGCAGGGGCGACGAACCGGATGCTCGTCGTGCTCCCGGCCGTCAGGTCGGCGACCCTGCCCTCGCGGCGGATCGTGCCCGCGTGCATCAGGCCGATGCGGTCGGCGTTCTCGGCCGCCTCCTCGAGGTAGTGGGTCGTCAGGACGAAGGTGACCCCCGCCTCCCGCAGTTCGGCGACGACGGCCCAGAGCTCGTCGCGGGCCGACGGGTCGAGGCCGGTCGTCGGCTCGTCGAGGAAGACCAGCTCGGGGGTGCCCCAGACCGCGGCCGCGAAGTCGACGCGACGGCGCTCGCCGCCCGACAGCTGGGCGACCCGGGCCCGGGCCTCGTGGTCGATGCCGACCAGGCCGAGCACCCGGTCGACGTCGTCGTCGCGGCCCGAGACGGCGCCCGCGAGCCGCACGCTCTCGCGCACGGTCAGTTCGGGGGCGAGGCCGGAGTCCTGCAGCATCATGCCGATGCGGGGGCGCGTCCGGCGGCGGTCGGTCGGGTCGCTGCCCAACACCCGCACGGTGCCGCCGGTGGCCTCTCGATGGCCCTCGAGCACCTCGAGGGTCGTGGTCTTGCCGGCTCCGTTGGTACCGAGCAGCGCGTAGAGCTCGCCCCGGCGCACCGTGAGATCGACGCCGTCGACCGCGGTGAACGACCCGTACGAGCAGGTGAGGCCCCGTGCCGAGATCACGGTGTCGGCCTCGTCGGCCGGGTGACGGGTGACGGCCGGGCGGGGCGTGGTGTCGATGGAGTTCGTCATGGCTCCGACGATCTCGCGTCCGGCGCCGCCGTCGTAGTGCCACGGCGCCACCAGTTCGACGTGACATCGGTCACGCACAGGCGTGACATCGGGCGGGTCCGTCCGCGCGGACGCTCCGTTAGCGTGGGGTCATGTCCCGCCGCACGCTGACCGCTCGTACCGCGAGCCTCGTCACGGGCTCCCGACTCCCACCACTGGCACGCATGCGGCGCTACGTGACCTGGTCGTTCGTCGGGTTGGCAGCGTTCTACACGGTGGTCTTCGGCGCGATGCTGATCGCCGAGGGGGCGTCACCGGTGCTCGTGGTCGTCGTCGGCGTCGTGGGCGCGCTGGTCACGGCCCAGTCGTTCTTCTGGGAGCGTCGAGGCCCGTGGTGGCTCACCGTCACCACCCTGGCCGCTTCGTACGGTCTCTGGCTGACGGTGCCCTTCGGCGAGCAGAACCCCGTGGTGTTGTTCTTCTTCGGGATCACGCTCGGCTACGCCACCACGACGGCGCCGCTCGCCGCCCCGCGGTGGCTGGTCGTCGGCCTCGTGCTCGCCCTGGTGCCGATCGTGCTCACCTCGACCGACGATCTGCGCGCGGCGGTGGCCCAGCTCGTGGCCGTCGCGATCGCCGTGCTCGCGATGTACGGCGTCTGTCGGCTCAACCGGTACGCCTTCGACCTCTACCTCGAGATCGACCTCGCCCGCGAGACGCAGTCCGAGCTCGCCGTGATGCAGGAGCGCTACCGCTTCTCGGTCGATCTCCACGACATCCAGGGGCAGGCCCTGCACGTCAGCCGCCTGCAGCTGCAGCTGGCCGACAAGACGCTCGACCGCGACCCCGTCGCCGCGCGCCAGCACCTCCGCGAGGCCGAGCAGTTGATCGTGCAGACCATCGCCGAGACCCGCCGTCTGGCCTACGGCGAACGCACCCTCACGCTCGCCGGCGAACTGGCCAACTCGACCGAGCTCATCCGCGCTGCGGGCATCGAGCTCGAGGTCACGGGCGTCCCTCCCGTCGGGCACCCGGCCGACGACCTGTTCGGTCACGTCGTGCGCGAGGCCACCACGAACCTGCTGCGGCACGCCCAGGCCGAACGGGTCACCATCGTGCTCGGCCCCGAGTCGGTCCAGGTGGTCAACGACGGCGCGGCCGAACCGATGCGAGGGCTCAGCGGCCTGGCCCGCCTCGGCGAACGGTTCGGCGAGGTCGGTGGCACCGTGACCACCCGGCAGGTCGACGGTGAGTTCCGCGTCGAGGCCCGCGCGGCCGGGACACCCGCTGCGGCGCTGCGTGGGGGTGCGGCGTGATCCGGGTGCTGCTCGCCGACGACGAGACCCTGCTCCGCCGGTCGATCGCCGCCCTGCTCGACCTGAGCGACACCGTCGAGGTCGTCGCCCAGGCCGCCGACGGCACCGAGGCGGTGGCGCTCGCAGCCCTGCACCAGCCCGACGTGGTGCTGCTCGACCTCGAGATGCCCGGCATGGACGGCATCGACGCGGCGATCGCCATCCTGGGCGGACGACCCGACCAGGCGGTCGTGCTGCTGACCCGTCACGGTCGCCCGGGCGTGCTCCGGCGGGCCCTCCGAGCCGGGGTGCGAGGATTCCTGCCGAAGTCGGTCGACCCCGACGAACTCGAGAGGGGGATCGTGCAGGGGCACGGCGGCCGGCGCTACATCGACGCCGACATCTCGGCGTCGGCGATGATGGACGACTGCCCGCTGACCGAGCGCGGGCTCGACACGCTGCGCCTGACGACCGACGGGTTCTCGGTCCGCGAGATCAGCGCCCGGCTGCACCTCGCCTCCGGCACGGTGCGCAACTACCTGTCGTCGGCCATGCAGAAGACCGGCAGCTCGTCGCGTCACACCGCCGCCCGGGTCGCGCGCGAACGCGGCTGGCTCTGACGCCGGGTCCGTCGAGCGTCAGGCGTTCGTGAGCTCGCGGTCGCGCGCGACGGACGAGGAGGCGCGGCGCGGCTCCCGGGGCTCGAAGCGCCCCTTGAGCTTCAGGGCGGGCTTCTCCACGACGTGGTGCGAGAGCACCGACGTGCCGATCGCCGCCGCGAGCACGAGGACGACGCCGAGGGCACCCTGGACGTACGGCTCGAGGAGCGCGATGAAGACGACGTGCCAGAGGTAGAGCGGGTACGAGACGGCCCGTCCGAACCAGGCGACCGGGGCGAGGGACAGCACCCAGGCGACCGGCGACGACGCCGTGACGAGCCCGCCGATCAACAGCATCGAGGCGAGGCCCACCGCGGGCAGCGCGACCGCGAAGGTCACGACGCTCTGCTGCCAGCCCGATCCGATGGCGAACAACGAGCCCACGACCCCGGCGAGCCCGAGCCAGGTGGCCAGCGCGCCCCATCGGCCAGCCAGGGCGGCCCGCACGCGGTCGGACCGCAGGACGATCGCCAGCACGCAGCCCATCAACAGGGGGGCCACGTTGAGGACGGGGCTGAAGTAGACGTCGGGCGTCGCGCTGCCCGAGGGACGGTCGTACAGGAACCAGGTCGCGACGGCCGAGGCGACGACGACGACCGAGAGTCCGGCGACCAGGGCCTTGCGCTTGACCGCGACGGCGAGCAGCAGGACGAGCACCGGCGGCCAGACGAGGTAGAACTGCTCTTCCATCGACAGGCTCCACATCGGGGCGAAGACGCCCTGCGAGGTGTCGAAGAAGGCCCGGGCGATGTTGCCCGAGTAGGTCAGGGCGATGACGGCGGCCCCGACGGGGCCGAGCGTCGAGCCCTGGTAGTCGCCGACGAGCCACCACAGCGAGACTCCGACCACGACGACGGCGAGCAACGTCGGGTACAGCCGGAGCAGGCGACGGACCCAGAACCGGCCGAGCCGGATGCGTCCCGTCGAGGCGTGCTCGCGCAGCAGCAGGGTGGTGATCAGGTAGCCCGACAGCACGAAGAACACGTTGACGCCCACGAACCCGCTGCCGAAACCCGGCACGTGCAGGTGGTACAGCACGACGAGCGCGATGGCCAGGGTGCGCAGGCCGTCGAGCGGCAGGACCCGGTCTCGACGGGTGGTCGAGACGGGGCGGACGGTCGGCTCTGTGGTCGGCAGGGCTGAGGGCATCGTTGCAGTGTGCCTCACGTTTCTTGGTGCCGCCCGAACGAGGAGGCCGGGTTCGCATCCCGGCCCCACCCGCTCGTGGGCGGCATCAGGAGGGCGCTACCCGCGCTGCTGCGGGACGCGACGCGGCAGGGCGAACACCAGCACGAACGAGGCCAGGGCGAAGATCGCGCTCACGAGCATGGCGTGGGCTGCTGCGTCGGTGAACCCGGTGGCGACGTCGGCCGGCGTCCGACCCGAGATGGTCAGCGTCCCGAAGAGCACGCTGCCGATGATCGCGATGCCGACGGCCGAGCCGATGCGCTGGATGGCCGAGATGACGGCGCTGGCCGAGCCGGCGTCCTGCCGGTCGACCGTCGCCACGATGAACTGCACGTTCGGCGCGATGAAGAAGCCGTTGCCGAGGCCGGCGAGCAGCAGCGGCACCAGCAGCATCCAGTTGGTCAGGTCGGAGGCGTCGACCGTCACGAGCACGAGCCACATCCAGGTGAGGCCGACGGTGACGAGCGCCGTGCCGAGGATCAGCACGCCGCGCCCGAGCCGGGCCGCGATGCGGTTGCTCTGCGACGAGCTGATGATGCTGCCGACCGCGAACGGGATCGCCACGGCGCCCGAGGCCAGTGCGCTGTGGCCGAGTCCGGACTGCCAGAGCAGCGAGATCGTGAAGAAGATGCTGGTGAAGGCCGCGAAGTAGACGAGCGCGAGCACGACGCCCCCGGTGAACGACGGGTGGGCGAAGAGCTTCGGCGGGACGAGGGGGGGCTTGCCGCGCTTCGGGTACGCGACCTCCCACAGCCCGAACAGGGCGAGCAGCACGACACCGGCGGCGATGGTCAGGTAGGTCCACAACGGCCAGCCCTCGTCCTGCCCCTGGATCAGCGGCACGAGCAGGGCGACGAAGGCGCCCGAGACCAGCACGAGGCCGATCCAGTCGAGCCCGCGGTCGGGGCGGGGCACCGATTCGTCGCGCTTGGGCAGCAGTACCGCGGCGGCGATCAGGGTGATGATGCCGAACGGCAGGTTGACGTAGAACACGAGACGCCAGCCGTTCTCGTCGCCGAACGCCTGGATGATCAGACCGCCGATGATCGGGCCGAGCGCCGACGAGACGCCGATGACGGCACCCATGATGGCGAAGGCCTTGCCGCGCGAGCGACCGGGGAACAGCAACTGGATGAACGCCGTCACGGCGGGCACGAAGATTCCGCCGGCCAGTCCCTGCACGACGCGGAACACGACGAGCTGGGTGTCGTCCTGGGCGAGGCCACAGGCGAGCGAGGCGAGCGTGAAGAGCAGCACGCCCGTGAAGTAGACCCACTTGTGGCCGATGCGGTCGCCGATGCGTCCGGCGGGGATCAGCGCGAGGCCGAAGGCGAGCGCGTACCCCGAGATGATCCACGACAGGGTCGACTCCGAGGCGTCGAGCGTCGTGCGGATCGTCGGCAGGGCGACGTTGACGATCGTCGTGTCGAGCAGGGCGATGAACATGCCGAGCAGCAGGGCGACGAGGGCGTACCAGGCGTGACGCGGCACGCCGGCGGGCTGGCCGGGGCCGGGCCGGGGGGAGGACGCCGAGGAGGCGCGGGTCGAGGGGGCGGCGGAGGCGTCGGTCATGGGGGAGCCTTTCGGGCAGCGGCACGGGCCGTGAGGCGAGGCGAGGGGTGTGGGGCGGCACGGGGCCGGAGCGCGTGACGGCGGCGTCGGGGCGAGCGCGGGACGCAGGAGGCGCTGGTCACCGACCAGCGCCTCCTGATTTTTGCACGTTCTGCACTCGAGTGCGCACCGCCGTCACCACGGACGCCGAAGGGCCCCGCCGACTCGGCGGGACCCTTCGGGCGGAGACGGTGCCGCGGTCAGCGGCGGCCGAGGCGGCGGTCGCCTGCGGCACCGGTCTGGTACACGAGGCCGTAGTGCTCGAACACGGCGGGCTCGCGGGCGGCCTCGAGCTCGCCGTCGGTCTCGATCGGCGGGGCGCCCGTGACGAGCTTCTTGGCGAACTGCACCGTGAGGTGCGTGGGGGCGACGACCGCGCCCTGCAGCGGGACGAAGACCAGGCGCGAGCGGCCGAGCAGGCCGGCCGTCACCGTGGCGAAGGCGGGCTGGTCGGCGGCGGTGTCGAAGTAGATGCTCTCGAGCGAGCCGACCTTGTCGCCGTCGGGGTCGACGACGGGCATGCCGATCCAGTCGCGGATGTTCTCGGCTTCGAACATGGGGTGCCTCCTCTGGCGCGGGCCCCGTCCGGGCCCTCGTCGTCGAGGGGAGTGGAGCGCGTCCCCCCGCGCTCAGGCGGGGACGCGCCCTCGCAGGGCCTTCTCGGCGAAGCCCCGGACCTCGTCGGTGAGCCTCAGGCGATCGGGCCCGTCGACGGCCGCGAGCAGGGCCTCGGCCCGGTCCGGATCGAGCCCGGTGAAGGCCTCTCCGATCGTCACCCCGTGCGACGGGCGCGACAGCACGGTCACCGGGTCACCGGCCTCGACGGGCCCCGCCTTCACCACCCGCAGGTACGTGCCGGGACGCCCTTCGGCGAAGAACCGCTTGACCCACTGCGTCTCGCCGAGCCGCCGGGCGAACGTGCCGCACGGGATGCGCGGCTTGGTGACCTCGCGCACGAGGGTCTCGCCCACGGCCCAGCGCCCGCCGATCACGGCGCCGGCGACGTCGATGCCCGACGTCCGCAGGTTCTCGCCGAACAGCCCCGGCGTCACCTCGCGTCCGAGCAGGTCGGCGAAATGGGACGCGTCCTCGTCGGCAAAGACGTACACCGCTTGGTCGAGGCCGCCGTGGTGCTTGCGGTCGGCCTGGACGTCCGCGCGGAGGCCGAGCGGGCGCACGTGCACGGGCCCGTCGACGGGGCGCTTGTCGATCGCGGTCACGCCGATCGTGCCCGAGTCGGGCAGCAGGGCGGACACCCGGCAGACGGCCGTGACGGAGGCGCTCGGAGCCGTGACGGAGGCGGTCGCGGCGGGGACGGGGGCGGGGGGGGCGGTCATGCCCACCATCGGGGGGGCCGGGGCGACCGCCGGGAAGCGCCGCCCGCGCCTCCTGAGCCCGCGTCCCCCGACCGCCCCACGACGGGTGTCACCCGATTGCGGGCTGGCTGCCCATCGGGCAGCCTGCCAGGCTCGGCGCGACGAAAGGGATGACATGGTTCACGGCGGCTACGCGGTCATCGACGTCGAGACGACCGGTCTCTGGCCCGGGCGGCACCACCGGGTCATCGAGATCGGCATCGTGCACCTCGACGCCCACGGTGAGGTCGAGGCATCGTTCGAGACCGTCGTCGACCCCTCGCGCGACCTCGGACCCATCCACGTGCACGGCCTCCGAAGCGCCGACGTGCGCGGCGCGCCCCGGTTCGAGCACATCGTCGACGGGCTCTGCGACCGTCTGCGCGGACGGGTCGCCGTCGCGCACAACGCCCGCTTCGAGGCGCAGTTCCTCGCCGCCGAGTTCGCGCGCCTCGGACTGGTCTCGCCGCTCGGGCCCGACGGTGCGGGCGCCCTCTGCACGATGAAGCTCGCCCCCACGTACCTGCCCGGTAGCGGTCGGACGCTCGCCGACTGCTGCGCGGCCCTCGACGTCGACCTCTCCGTCGCCCACGAGTCCCTGGCGGACGCGACCGCGACGGCCCGCCTGCTGTCCGCGTACCTGCGCATGGGCGACGCCCAGTCGGGCTGGTGGCAGGACTGGGGCCGCTACGCCGCCCTGCAGCAGTGGCCGACCGCCGAGACCCCGCGGACCACCCCGCACCCCGGGTTCGCAGGAGGCGCGGGCGGCGCCGACGACGGAGGCCACGGTCCCGGCCGCGCGGCCTGGCGGTCCCGGCGCCGCGTCGCCCGGGTGCCCGAGCTCACGCCCGCACCCCCGGCGCCCGTCGAGCCGAGGTTCCTCGAGCGGGCGACCGAACTGCTGCCCCGACTCGACCTCGGTCGTCGGCAGGACCAGTACGCGGCCATGCTCGACAAGGCCTTGTCCCACGGGTACCTGTCGACGGCCGAGGGGGGCAACCTCACGACCCTCGCCGCCCCACCCGACCTCGACGAGCCGTCGCGGGTCGTGCTGCACGACCGCTACTTCGCCTCGCTCGGCTCGACCGTGTGGGCGCACGACGTGCCCGCCGAGGACGAGCGTCGGCAGGTGGAGGCGGTGGCCGAGATGCTCGGCATCGCCCCGCACCGACGCGGCGCGGCCCTCGTGCCGTCGGTGCTCGAGCGCGCACCCCGTCCGGCGGACGACGACGAGCTCGACGAGTTCGAGGTCATCGAGGGACTCGACGAGTCCCTCGGGGCTGCGTCCGGGCCCCGGCCGCCGCCCCACGCCCGCCCCGACGTCGGTCCGCTGGCGCCCGGCGCGCACGTCGCGCTCACGGGATCGCTCAGTCAGGGGCGGGACGCACTGGCGCGCACGCTCGAACGGGCCGGACTGGTGGTCTGGCCGGCGGTCACGACCGAGACGTCCCTGGTCGTCGCGGCGGACGTCGCCTGTCCGTCGGGCAAGGTGCGGAAGGCCCTGCGCTACGGCGTCCCCGTGGTCGACGAGACGCAGCTGCCGTTCGTGCTGGCCCGTTCGCGGCGTTCGCGCACCGCGGCCTGACGCCTGGGCTCGCGCACTTCGGCTCGATGCTCGGGAGCCACGAGACCCTTCCTAGAGGGCGGGATCGTCCTCGAGATGGTCTTCGGTGTCGAGTGACGGCCACCCGGGTAGCTGGTCGGTGGCTGTCTCGTCGAGCGGGTTGCGGGGCATCGGTTCCATCGGATCAGGGTTCACGGGGGGCTCCAGTCTGGCCGCCTCCGCGAGGTGCGAGAGGAGGGCGACCGGGGTCTGGGGCTGCCGGGGCCCACCGTACGCGCCTCGGGGGGCTGCGCCTAGCGCATCGGTCAGACGGTCAGGCGCTGCGCCACGACGTCGGCCGCGACCTCGACCAACGGGAGGCGGTTCGCCCGGGCGTACCGCCGGATGCGCTGGAACGCCTCGTCCATGTCGACGGACTGCGTGTACGACACGACGCCCTTGGCCTGCTCGATCACGATGCGACTGTCGAGGGCCCGCTGCAACTGGTCCCTCGTGGAGTCGATCTCGCGAAGCGCGCGCTCCTGCAGGATGCTGATCGTCGCGACGTCGGCCAGCGCCTGGGCGGCCGTCGCGTCGTCCTCGTTCAGGACGCCGGTCGTGTCGCGGAAGAGGTTGAGCGAGCCCAACGTCTGGTCGCGAAGCCGCAGGGGGATGGCGTGCACCGAGCCGTAGCCCGAGGCGCGTGCGAGGGCGGCGAAGACGGGCCAGCGCTCGTCGATCTCGCCGAGGTCGGGGACCGAGACGACCGAGCCCGTCGTGTACGACTCGACGCAGGGGCCCTCGCCGGCACGGAGTTGCAGCAGCCCGAGGAGCTTGCTGCGTTCGTTGGTCGAGGCGATCACCTCGAGCTCGCCGGTCGAACCGGCGAGGATGATGCCGGCGTCGGCGGCGTCGAAGAGGGCCGTGGCGCGCTCGACGAGCATCTGCAACACGTCGATGGTGTCGAAGCCGGTCACGAGCGAGTCCGCGAGCGTGACGAACGTCTGCAGGAGCTGGGTCTCTCTGTCGCGGTCGGTCACGGGCGTCAGCCTAGGCCGTGTCGCCGACGACCGTCGTCGTGCCTCACGAGAAGTCCAGTCGCCGCAGCACGATCTCACTGGCGATCTCGCGCAGCGCTCGACCGCTCGACCAGGCGTGGCCGCGGATGACGAGCAGGGCCTCGTCGACGCTGACGCCGAGCTGGACCATGACCATGCCCGAGGCCTGGTGCACCTCACGGGGGAGGGGGGTGGGGAAGGGGCTGTCGTCGCCCGCCTCGAGGGCCTCGAGCGCCCGGGTGAGGACGCTCTTGCCGGCGATGCAGGCGAGCGTCGTGGCCTGGTCGACCTCGTCGTCGGTCAGTTCGCGGCGGTCGTCGCTGTAGAGGTCGACGGCCCCGAGGTCGAGTCGACCGTACGAGAGGGGGAAGGCGGCGACGCTCGCGACGCCGGCTCCGCTCAGGGCGGTGGCGGCGGCGGGCCACGCCTGTGGTGGGGCGGTCGCGAGATCGGGTTCGATCACCGGACGGTTCGTGCGGTGGGCCTGCCAGCAGGGCCCCTCGCCGAGGTCGAACTGGATCTCGTCCCGGCGGGCCGACGGGGGGTCGCTCGCGCCGACCGCGCCGGGGCCCAGGGGGCCACCGAGGGGGGAGACGGCCGCTCCGGTCACGCCGAACGGGTCGGGGAGGGGCCGACACGGGTCGCTGCCCACGCCGGTGGCCCGGGCGAGCAGGGCGGCGGCCGCACGGACGGCGCTCGCCTCAGCCACGTCGGGCCTCGTGCGCGTCGCGCGTCGAGGGATGAGGTGGAGACGGGTACACGGGTTCCTCCACTAAGGCCCAGGGGCCATCGGCACGACTCTAGCGGGTCGTCGCTCCGGCAGGCGGGGGTTGGATGACGCCATGAGCGACCCCATCGTCACGCCCCGCGGCTTTTCACACGTCCGACTCACCGTGACCGACATCCACCGCAGCAAGGCCTTCTACCAGGAGCTGTTCGGGATGCGCCCGGGCAGCGACTTCAGCGACCAGATCGACGACCCGACGATCCACGACGACCCGCAGCGCACCTACGGCGGCTGCTCGTTCAGGTTCGCGGACCAGACGCTCGGGCTCCGACCCGTCGCGCCCGCCGGGGACCGCTTCGATCCCGACCGCGTCGGGCTCGACCACCTGAGCTTCTCGGTGGGATCGGTCGACGAGCTGCACGAGGCCGTCCGGCGCCTGGACGAGCTGGGCGTCGAACACGGCGAGGTGACGCCGTTGCCGGCCTTCGGGCTGGTGATCCTGTCCCTGCAGGACCCCGACGACGTCAACCTCGAGCTCGCCGCACCGCACCCCGACGGCAGGTCGTGAGCCCCCCGGGTCGATTTGCATGATGTGCAAGATTCTTTCGTCGTTCACTTTCCCCCTCGTCCGGGAGGCCTAGCGTCACATCGGGGCGATCGTGCCGCGGTCACCGATCGGCGACCGACGGTCCTCCAGGAGGGCGGTACCGATGGACGTGTTCGTCACCGTGATGCTCGTGATCGTCATCGCGCTGGTCTTCGACTTCACGAACGGCTTCCACGACACGGCGAACGCCATGGCGACCTCCGTCGCCACCGGCGCCCTGAAGCCCAAGGTCGCCGTCCTCATCTCGGCCGTGCTCAACCTGGTGGGCGCGTTCCTCTCCACCGAGGTCGCGAGCACGGTCTCGAACGGCATCATCCGCGAGGGCGACGGAGGGGTGCAGGTGACGCCCGTCATGATCTTCGCGGGTCTCGTGGGCGCCGTCATCTGGAACCTCGCCACCTGGTACCTCGGACTGCCGTCCAGCTCGTCCCACGCACTCTTCGGCGGCCTGATCGGTGCGGCCGTCATCGGTGCCGGGGTCGGTGCGGTCGACTTCGACGTGGTCCTGTCGAAAGTCGTGCTGCCGGCCCTGATCTCGCCCGTCGTGGCCGGCGTCGTCGCGCTGGTCGCCACGTACGCGGCCTACCGGGTCACCAGACAGGCCACCCTGCGGGGGTCGACCGCCGGATTCCGGCACGGACAGCCCGTCAGCGCCTCCCTGGTCTCGCTGGCGCACGGCCCCAACGCCGCCCAGAAGACGATGGGTGTCATCCCGCTGCCCCTGATCGCCGCCGGCTCCCAGGGAGCGGGCCCCGCCCCGCCGCTGTGGGTGGTCCTCGCCTGCGGCCTAGCCATCGCGCTCGGCACCTACCTCGGCGGCTGGCGCATCATGCGGACCGTCGGGAAGCGGATCACCGACGTGCAGGCGCCGCAGGGGTTCGCGGCCGAGACGAGTTCGGCGGCGACCATCCTGATCTCGTCCCCCCTCGGCTTCGCGTTGTCGACGACCCAGGTGACGTCGGGGTCGATCGTCGGGGCGGGGCTGGGCAAGAAGCTCGCCACGGTGCCCTGGGGCGTCGTGGGCAAGATCGCCTCGGCCTGGGTGCTCACCCTGCCGGCCGCCGCGCTGGTCGGGGGGCTCTCGGCCTGGCTCGCGAGTTCGAGCACGGCGGGCCTGGTGGTGGGCGCGGTGCTCGCCCTGGCCGGCGGCGCGCCCCCGCCTTCCTCTCCCCCCGGCCCCCGGCGGCGCTCGCGACCGTGAACGACCCCGACGAGGGACCGGCCGCCGGGCAGGTCGGCGCGAGCCGCGGACGAGGGGAGTGACCATGTTCTTGGGAATCGACTGGGGCGCCTTCGTGGTCGTTTTCGTGCCCGCGCTCGCCGTGACCGCCGTCATCGTGACCTCGTTCGCGCTGGGCATCCGTCTGTTCGCCGACGGCGCCGTGGAGTCCGACGGCGGGTCCCGTGCCGTCGCGTCGAACACGCACCCGTCGCGGTCGAGACCACTGACGGCCACGGTCGGCGGCGGGCTGTGCTTCGCCGTGGGGACGGCTGCCGTGCTCTTCGGGCTCTGGATGATCGTTCCCCAGTTCCATTGACACCCCGGGCGGCGGGCTCGGAGTAGCGTGCGGGCATGACCAACGACAACGGCATCCCCGACGGCTCGACCGACATCACCGAGGACGACAAGAAGTACACGGAAGACCTGGCCGACGGGTCGAAGCAGGGTCTCGTCGACGACTCCGAGGAGAGCGACGACAGCGAGGTCTCGGACGGCAAGGACAGCTAGCCACCCGGGCTCCGGCCCCGAGAAGTCACGACATGCCGCTCACGTTCGTCCGTGAGCGGCATGTCGTGTCTTGCCGACGAGGTCGGTCAGCGACGGTTCAGCAGACCGGCGAGGGGTCGCTGCTGCTCGCCCTGCTGGGCGCCGAGGACGACGAGAACACCCGTCAGCACGGGCGTCACCCACTGCAGGACCTTCTGCTGGCGCTGGGCGCTCGCCAGCGCCTTCGACGAGTCCGCCCCGGGCTCGGTCGTGCCCTCGGCGCCCTCGGACGCGTGCTTCGCCATGCGGGCGCCGGCGAGGGCGGACCACACGGTGGTGCCGGCGGCCGCGACGGTCAGCGCGAGCTTGACGCCCGTGTTGGCCCGCCCCTCCTTCTGGGTCGCGAGGCGGCCCTTGTTCGAGACGATCAGTCCGGCGCCGCCGATGCCGTGCACGACGATCGCGGTGACCTGCAACGGGGCCCAATTGGCCCAGCCGAGCGACGACAGGGTCAGGCGTTCGACGGGGTCCTTCGCGCCGGCCGCGGCGCCGTTGAGGCCGACGGCGCCCATCAGGCTGCCTCCGAACCAGGCGGCCATGCCGAGGTCGTGCATGCTGCGGATGACGGTGTCGCGTCCTGCCGTGGTGTTCTCCTTGTGAGGTGGGGTCGGGAGGAACGGACACGCGACGTCAGGGTCACGAGCCGGTCCTCGTGGACCGTACGCCGCGTGGCCTGGGGCAGATCCGCCCGGTGGGCCCCGTCGGCCGTCGGTCGGGACGGGCTTCGCGTCCCGTCCGCGCGTTCGACGGCAGGCCGCGGATGTCAACCCCCTGAGCCGTTCTCGGAATCTCCGGCCACCGTCCCCCGACAGGGGGACAGAGTGACAGGTCCGACCCCGATCCCGACCGTCACCAGGCGGTCGCCGACGATCCGAGAGGCACGACATGAGCGACGACAAGCGCTACGACGGAGTCCCGTCCACCCCGGTCTACGACCGCACCACCGGAGGGCAGCCGCAGCCCGGTGTCGCGTCCGGCCACGACCACCTGCGCCGCGACGACGCCGTGACCGATCTGGGTGACCAGGTCGGCGCGTACGCCGACATCACGGACCCCGACGCCACCGCCAGCGACTTCAGCGCCACCGGTGCCCCGGTCGTCGTGGAGCACCCCGCGCACGACCACACCGGACCCGATGCCGGATCCGGCGCCGCCGACACCGCGAAGGCCAAGGCCGGCGCCGCGAAGGACGAGGCGGCAGGCGTCGCCGACGACGCGAAGTCCGCGGCCTCCGACGTCGCCGGCAGCGCCAAGGAGCAGGCCTCGAAGGTCGCCTCCGAGGCCACCGGCCAGGCGAAGCAGCTCTTCGGCCCGGCGACCGTTGAGCTCAAGGAGCAGGCCGGCGCCCAGCAGGAGAAAGCTGCGGCGGGCCCCCGTCCGGTCGGCGAGCAGCTCGGCTCGATGGCCGCCTCGGCCGACAGCGGCGTCGCGGGCGAGCTCGTCCGCCCCCTGTCCGGTCGCCCCCACGGCGGCGCCGGCTGGCTCGAAGGTCGCGACCCGGGCAGCCTGCTCGACGACGTGAAGTCGTACGCGGCCCGCAAGCCCGGCACCTTCATCGCCATCGCCGCAATCTCGGGCCTGCTCGCCGGACGCGTCGTGAAGTCGCTGACGGCCGAGGCGAAGGACGAGCACGCTGCCACGACCGAGACGGCAGGAGGCGCGGCGAGCCAGCCCGCGCCTCCTGCGTCCGATCCCGTGCCGAGCCGTCTCGTCGGTGACGTCGGCCCCGTGGCGGGCGAGTACGACGTCGTCACCGAGGGCGACGTTCCCGGCTTCGGGAAGCAGACGCCGGACACCAGCGTGCCCACCACGTGGCCCGGCACCTCGGGGACGCGCGCGGGAGCGACCCGTTCCTCGAGCCGGTGTCGACGTCGCCCGCCCCCGAGGAGAAGGCCGCGACGACGTCGCTCGGCGACCTGCTCACCGGCGTGACCGGCGACATCTCGACGCTCTTCCGCCAGGAGGTCGAGCTGGCCAAGGCCGAGCTGACGGAGTCGGCCAAGAAGGCCGGCAAGGGCGCGGGCATGTTCGGCGGAGCCGGGCTCACGGCCCTCTTCGCCCTGCTGTTCGTCTCGCTGGCCGCCATGTGGGGCCTGGGCGTGCTGATCGGCCTCGGCTGGTCGTCCCTGATCATCGCGGTCGTCTACGCGATCGTCGCCCTCGTGCTGTTCCTGCGCGGGAAGAAAGAACTGAAGAGCATCAAGGGGGCACCGAAGACGGTCGACTCCCTCAAGAAGATCCCCGAGACCGTGACGCCTGGAGGCACCGCATGAGCACCACCGACCAGAACGGCAGCAGCCGGACGCCCGACGAGATCCGCGCCGAGATCGAGCGCACGCGCGCCGGCCTCAGCTACGACGTCGACGCCCTCGCCGACAAGGTGAACCCGTCGAGCATCGCCCACCGTCAGACCGAGAAGGTCAAGAGCCGCTTCTCGGGCGTCAAGGAGTCCGTCATGGGCGCGGCGTACGACGCGGCCTCGACCACCCAGGGTGCCGGCCACGACGCCGCGGGCAGCGTCTCGGACGCCTCGTCGGCGGCCGTGCGGAAGGCGAAGGGCAACCCGCTCGCCGTCGGCCTCATCGCCTTCGGCGCGGGCTGGCTCGTGTCGTCGCTGATCCCCGCCACGGACAAGGAGAAGGAGCTCGTCTCCGACGCCAAGGACGCGGCGGGCCCGGCGCTCGACTCGGTCAAGGGTGCGGCGCAGGACGTGGCGTCGAACCTGAAGGAACCGGCTCAGGAGGCGTTCGCGTCGGTCAAGGGCACGGCGCAGGACGCCGCCTCGACCGTGAAGAACGACGCCTCGAGCGCCGCGGGCGACGTGAAGGACAGCGCCCAGCAGTCGAAGGAGAACGTGCAGGGGGCCTTCCCGTGTGACGGGTCGGGTCAGCTCGCGGTGGGACCGTAGTACGACTCGATCTCCTGCAGCTCGAGGTCGGCCGTCGCCTGGATCAGCTCGAGCAGGTCGGCGTCGAGGCCGGGCGAGAACTCCTCGAGGCGCTCGGGGCTGATCGTCGACGGCACGCCCTGCGGGGCCTGCTCGGTGGCGGTCAGCTCGGTGCCGTCGTTCGACGGCGACGGGCCGCGGAAGATCTTGCTCGCCTCGCTCTTGCCGTCGAGGTCGAAGCTGTACTGCTTGCTCTGCAGACCGAGGTCGAGCAGCTTCTTCACCTCGGGGAACTTCTCGGCGTTCGTCTTCGGGATCGGCAGCAGCTTGTTCCAGTTCACCCCGAGCGACTCGAGCGCCTTGGCGTAGGCGTTCTCGTGTGCCTGGTCACGGACGATCAGGTAGGCGAGGGTGCTGCGGGCGACCGCGTTGTCGGTCATCTCGTAGATGCGGCACTTCTGCAGACGGCCGGTCGACTCGAGCATGACGTTGTAGAGCAGGTCGAGCGGCAGGTTGCCCGAGTTGTAGACGTAGCTGCCGCTCCACGGGTTGCCGACCGAGTCGACCGGCAGCGCACCCTGGGCACCGACGAGGTAGTGGTGGATGTTGCCCGTGTCGAGCGCGATGTTCAGCGGGGTCGCTCCGCCGGCACCGGGGGTGTCGAGCGGGTCGGTCAGCTTGCCGGTGTACTCGGGGCTGCCGTCGAGCAGACGCGAGATGGTCGTGCCGATCAGCTCGACGTGGCTGATCTCCTCCGTGCCGACACCCTGGATGAGGTCGCGGTAGGGCTTGGCCGACGGGCCCCGGAAGTTCATGGCCTGGAAGAGGTACTGCATCATGGTGCGCATCTCGCCGAACTGACCGCCGAGCCCTTCTTGCAGGGCGTTGGCGGCGGCGGGGTCGGGCTCGCCGTCGGCGATCTCGTTGATCCAGGTCTGTGCGTGGAAGTACATGGAGCCTCCTCGGTGTTCTGGCGACGCGTTGCCGTCTCCCTCAGCCTGCGCCCCGTCCGGGGGGTCCGGTGACGGGTTGACGACCTTGCCAGCTGTCGTGTAGCCCTCTGTCTGCACCCGCGCCTCCTCGGCGGTGTCGGCCCTCGGCGCGCCCGACGCGTAAGGATGGTCGGATGCCCTCGTCACCCCGCGCCCGTCTCGTGCGTCGATCGGCCGGCACCGCCGCGCCGACCGACACCCCGCCCAGCCCGATGCAGCGCCCCGGGGCGTTCCGGTTCGGGCTCATCGCGACCCTCGGTGGCGGGCTCGGCGTCGGGATCATCGTCGCCCTGATGGCGTTGTCGACGATCCTCGTCTACATCGGGCTGGCGTTCTTCCTCGCCCTCGCCTTCGAGCCGGTCGTCCGACGCCTCGCGAGCGCCGGTGCCCCGCGGTGGGTCGGCGTGATCGTCGCCGTCGTGCTGGTCGTCGGGATCGTCGTGGGCATCGTCGCGGCCGTGGTGCCCGCGCTGATCGAGCAGATCGGGCACGTCGTGCAGACCGCACCCGGCGCCCTGCAGGACCTGTCGCGCCAACCGTGGGTGCAGCAGGCCGTCGAGACCGTCGGGTTCGACGTCGACGTCGACGACGCCGTCGGGGCCGTCACCTCGTACCTGCTCGACCCCGACCAGCTGCTCGCCCTCGGCGGCGGACTGCTCGCCGTCGGCCAGGGCATCACCAACGCCATCACCGCCGTGATCGTGGTCGCGATCCTCACCCTCTACTTCGCGATCACGCTGCCCCAGATGCTGCGCTCGCTCAGCCGTGCCGTGCCGCGCAGCCACCGCGAGAACGTCATGAGCATCTCGGACGAGATCTTCCTGTCGGTCGGCCGCTACGTCGCCGGGCAGGTGGCGCCCGCCGCCGTCAACGCCGTGTTCGTCTTCGTCGTGCTGACGATCGCCGGCGGACCGGTCCCGGTGCTCTTCGCGACCCTCGCCTTCCTGGGAGCGTTGATCCCCGTGGTCGGCACCGTCGTGGCCTACGTGATCATCATCGCCGCCACGATCACCGTCTCACCGGTCACCGCGGTCGTCGTCGGCATCGTGCTGCTCGTCTACGCCCAGGTCGAGGCCTACGTGCTGACCCCGCGGGTGATGTCGAAGGCCGTCGCGGTGCCGGGGGCCCTCGTCATCGTGGCCGCGTTCGGCGGAGGGGCGCTGGGCGGCGTCCTGGGTGCCCTCGTCGCCATCCCGATCGCGACGGCCGGAGTGGTCGTCTTCGAGCGGGTCGTCGTGCCCCGGCAGCAGCGCGTCTGACCGTCTCACCGGCCGCCGCGAGCGACCACGTGGAGAGCTCTGCCGGGTGGGAGCCCGGCGGATTCAGGTCGCCGAGCCCCCAGGGCCACGGCGGGGGTCGTCGGTCGCTCGGACGACGGCGCAGGGCAGGGTCGGCGGGGTCTGGGCCTGCGATGACTGTAACCAGTTCGAGGCAGGATGTGAAGGCGTCGACGTCACCCGCGCCTCCTCGACGTCAGACGACGGGCCCCGATGGTCCGCCGGAGGGCGCTGGAGGGGTGGGCGCAGCCGGATCGTCGTCGCCGGCGAGCAACAGGTCGATGCGCAGCTCGCGCTCGCGTGTGTAGACCGTCAAGGCCCGGATCACCCAGAGCAGGGTGCGGATGAGGAGCACGCCCAGCGTGACGGCCAGGGCGAACATCACCACGAAGAAGACGGGGTAGAGGACACCGACGAGGGAGAAGCCGTTGGAGAACATCCCTCGACGCTAGGTCACGACCGAGACCCGGGGGCTCCACCTCGCGGTGGAGCCCGGGGGCTCACTCCTCGGCGTCGGCCGGGCTCTCGTCGGCCTGGGCGGTCTCGTCCATGCGGTCGCGGAGGTGGTCGGCCATCGAGGCCGCACCTTCGTCGCCGTGGTCGGCCTCGACCTGTTCGATCAGGCCGCTCAGCTTCTCGTGGTCGGTGGCCTCGGTGGCGCCGTCCATGACGGGTTCGGTCTGCTTCTCGTCGCTCATGGACGGGACGCTACGCCCCGGGGGTCCGCGACGGCTGGACCCGCGCCTCCCGTCGTGACCGACGACTCGCATCGAGCGGCGAGGGGTACCATGCCCGTCCCGCGGCGGGTGGGGTACGCGAGGGCCGGGCATCGGCTGGCAGGCCTGCGCGTGTCGCTCCGCACGTGCCTGGGATGGACCTCTGCCCCACCGGAACGAGGACCACATGAGCACCACGAAGCGCCCCGCACGCAGCCGCACGAACCGCACCGACCGCACCGACGACATCACCCGTGCCGCCGCCGACCTCTTCGGTTGGAGCGACCTGCACCCCGCCCAGCTCGAGGCCCTCGAGGCGGTGGTCGCCGGACGGGACACCCTCGCGGTGATGCCCACCGGCTTCGGGAAGTCGGCGATCTACCAGGGGGCCGGCGCCGTGCCCGACGGGCCGACGGTCGTCGTCTCGCCCCCCATCGCGTTGCAGGCGGACCAGGTCCCCGGGCTCGTGGGTCGCCCCGACGCGCCGCCGGCCGTCGCCCTCAACTCGGGCCACACCGACGCCGCGAACGAGGAGGGCTGGAGCCGTCTCGCCGCCGGCGAAGTCCCCTCCGTCTTCCTCGCCCCCGAGCAGCTCGCGCGGGACGAGACCGTCGACCGCCTGCGCGAGGCCGGGGTCGCCCTCGTCGTCGTCGACGAGGCGCACTGCGTGTCGTCGTGGGGCCACGGCTCCCGGCCCGCCTACCTGCCCCTCGGCGAGGTCGTCGAGCGCCTCGGCGGCCCGACCGTGCTGGCGCGGACCGCGACCGGGTCGGGCCCGGTGCGCGACGAGATCGTCGAGCGACTGCGCCTCGACGACCCGCTCGTCCTGAGCCACGGCTTCGACCGCCCCAACCTCTCCCTCGAGGTCGTGCGGCACGAGGACGACGACGAGAAGGCCCGCGCCGTGGTCGAGCAGGTGGCCGCCTCCACGACGCCGGGCATCGTCTACGTCGCCACCCGCAAGGCGACCGAGCACTACGCCGCGGCGATCGCCGAGCGCTGCCCCGACCGCACCGTCGTCGGCTACCACGGCGGCCAGCGGTCGGCCGAGCGGGGAGAGCTGCACGAGCGGTTCCACGCGGGCGAGGTCGACGTGGTCGTGGCGACGAGCGCGTTCGGCATGGGCATCGACAAACCCGACGTCCGGTTCGTCGTGCACGCCGACGTGCCCGACTCGCCCGACTCGTACCACCAGGAGAACGGTCGGGCCGGTCGCGACGGCGACCCCGCCACGGCGACCCTGCACCACCGGCCCGCGGACCTCTCGCTGAGGACGTTCTTCGCCTCGGGGCTGCCCGGGCGGGCCGACTTGCGTGGCGTCTTCACCGCGCTCTCGGCGGCGGGCCGGCCGGTCCGCCGGTCGGAGGTGGCGGACCAGCTGGCCCTCGGGGCGCGGACGGTCTCGCGTCTCATCGACCTGCTGCTCGAGGGTGGCGCGCTGTCCGAGTCGACGAAGGGGTTCGAGCCGGTCGACGGGTTCGACGCCCGGAGCGCGGCCGAGGCGGCGCGTGGGGTCGCCGAGACGCGCGACCGGGTCGAGCGCTCGCGCATCGAGATGATGCGCACCTTCGCCGAGGCTCCCGGCTGCCGGCGGCACTTCCTGCTCGGCTACTTCGGTGAGGAATCGCCCGAGCGGTGCGGCAACTGTGACGGCTGCCGGGCCGCCGAGAGGGCCGGTGACCCCGAGGAGGCGCGCGAAGGTGGGCAGGACGACGCCACCGACACCGCGCCTCCCGCGTTCGCGGCCGACGCCCGCGTCGTGCACGCGACCTGGGGCGAGGGCACCGTGATGAGCACGGACGCCGACCGCATGACGGTGTTCTTCGAGAGCGAGGGCTACAAGGTGCTGGCCGTGGCCGACGTGCTCGAGCGCGAGCTGCTCACGCCGGCCTGACCTGCTCGGCGGGTCCGGCCGTCAGGCGGGGTCGGCCGTCAGGTGGGACGGGCCGTCAGGCGGGCCCGGCGGCGGCGGCGAGCACGGTCGCGATCGTGCGGGGGTGGGCCAACACCCGGAAGTGCCCGCCCGTCTGGAGGCGGACGTTGATGGCGCCGGGCAGCTCGCTGCCCTCGGGGATGTGCGGGTCGAACTCGCCGAAGACCGAGGTGATGCGGCCGTTGACCGACTCGTCCCGGGCGAGCAGCATCGTCGTCGCGTCACGGGGCGAGAAGGCGCGGAGGGCGGGCAGCACCAGCCAGGTGGCGTAGCGCGACCCCGAGAACGGCGAGCAGACGGCGACCATCGAGCGCACCCGGCGGGTCTCGTCGAGCAGCGCCATGACGTACTTGCCGGTCAGGCCCCCCTTGCTGTGGGCGCCGATCCCGACGGCGGTGAGTCCGTGGGCGAGCAGGTACGCGGCGACGTCGCGCGCGGTGGCCTCGACCGGACGGCTGTTCCAGCGGAGGTCGTCCAGCACGTGCACGGGATGGCCCTCGGCGTGGAGGCGTTCGATCATCGGCCGCAGGAAGGACCAGGTCTCCCACACGCCGGGGATCACGAGCACGGGCCGACCGGTGCCGCCCAGGTAGCGGTCGGGGTCGCGCGGACTCATGACGGCGCGCACCTGCCAGACGGCGGCGTAGGCGTAGTCCTGCACCCACCACGCGGCGTGACGGACGAGCACGGTGAGGTGGGGCACCGTTTCGACCCTAGGCCTGCAGCCGTTCGGGTGCCGAGATGTCACGACGTGCCGCGCGGCTCCGGAGGTGAGCGGCACGTCGTGACACCTCGACCGGTCGGGTCAGACGCTGTCGGGGTCGAGGACGAGCGTCGTGCCCTCGAAAAGGTGCTGCGCGTCGTCGATGACCTGGAGGCCCTGGTTCATGTAGAGGAGCGCCGAGACCGAGATGCCGAAGCGCTGGGCGACGACGTCGATGAGGTCGTCGGGTGCGACGGTGTACCGCTTGGGGGCCCCGGACGCCGTGGTCGCCTCGAGCGTCCCCGAGGCGAAGGCCACCGCACCGGAGTCGACCGGGACGATGTTCGTCTGCCGCGGCGGCACCGACCAGGCGACCGACGAGACCGCGAGCACCTTGCCGGCCGAGATCTCGACGGGGACGTCCGAGGAGGTGCTGGTCGAGTGGACGACGAGCGCCGAGAGGTACGATGGCTGGCTGATCGAGCCGAAGCTTCCCGAGGCCGCCGTCGGGGTCGTGACGGACGCTCCGAGCTCGACACTCCCGTCGCCGCCGTACGTGACGCCGTCGCCGACGGACGGGGCGACCTGGTAGAACGCGATCCCCACCGGGACGGGCAGGCTCGAAGTGGCGTTCGTGAGCTCGGTCGCGTAGGTGTCGTCGCCCCCGGCCACCACGCGGTAGTGCAGGTGGATGCTGCCCTTGGGGGAGGCGAGGTCGCCCTCGGCGACGACCGTGCCGGCCGCGACCGGGGTGATGAAGGGCGCCGGCACGGCGGCGTCCTGCGGCGGAGGGGTGGCCGCCCGGGGCGAGGGTGTCGCGGGGGTGGTCGGCGTCGGCGGGGGGGTCGCGCTCGGGGTGGGCGTCGAGGTGCGGGCGACCGTGGTCGGGCGCGCGGACTCCGTCGAGGCACCGGCCGCGAGCGGGGCCGAGTCGCTCGTGAAGAGGACTGCGCTCACGACGACGGAGACGAGGGCCGCGGCAGCGACGACGCCTCCGACGATCGCGAGGCGGCGGCGGCCGGACCGGGGTGCGGGTTCGTCGTCCTGGTCGTCGTCGGTCGCGCTCGCCGGGTCGGCCGACGACGCGGCCGCGGCACCGGCCGTGCCTGCGACGCCGCGGTGCGACCATGCGACGAGCCGGGGTCCGGTGCCGTCGGGCGCGTGGTCCGCCGCGGGGTCGTCGCCCGTGTCGGACGCGCGGGGCGCGAAGAGTTCGTGACCGGGCGTGACGTCGTCGTCGTCGCCCGCCCCTGGTGCGTGTCGGGCCATGGTGCCCCCTCGGCGATGATCCTAGGGGACGGGGTGGGCCGGGTCGAGACCGATCGGTCCGGTACCGGGGCGGGTACGAGCCTGGAACAGCCTGTGAACCCCGGCGGTGGGCGGACACCCGGCCTACCGTCACGGGGGTACCGGGTCAGTCCGGTCGACCCCACAACCAGGAGGTACGTCATGTCCGTTGGCGACAAGGCAAAAGATTTCGTCCAGAAGGCCGCCGGCAAGGCCGAAGAGGCCGTCGGCAAGCGCACGGACGACGAAGAGCTCACGAAGCAGGGCCACAAGGACCAGCACATGAGCGAAGAGCGTCTCGAGACCGAGAAGGCCAAGGACGACCTCGGCCAGAGCTGATCGTCCCGCCGACCCCGGTCGGCACCCCGGAGGGCCCGACATCCGCGGATGTCGGGCCCTTCGTCGTCCCCCCGGTCCCGACCGGGCGGGAACTCAGCCGCCGTCCGGCTCGTGCCGGAAGAGGTGCCGCTGCACCGCGAGGGCGAGCGCCCTCAGGGCCGTGGCGTCCTCGGTCGAGAAGCGCCGCGCCTCCGTGTCCATGACGCACAGCGCGCCGACGCGCTGACCGTCCGGGGCCTCGAGGGGGTAGCCGGCGTAGAACCGGATGCCGGGTTCGCCTGCGACGACCGAGTAGTCGGCGTAGCGCGAGTCCAGGCTGGCGTCCTCGATCACCAGGTGGCCGGTGCGGCGGATGGTCGTGTCGCAGAACGACTCGGAACGGGGCACGGACAGGGCGTCCGTCCCCGACACCGACCTCATCTCCTGGGTGTCGCGGCCGATCAGGGTGACCGCCGCGAGGGTCGTGCCGAAGAGCTGTCGGGCCCGGTCGGTGAGCTGGTCGAGTTCGGGGTCGTCGTCGGTTCCGCGGAGTCGCTCGAGTCGGTCGAGTGAGCGGAGGCGTGCCTTCTCGTCCGCCTGCACGGTGTCCTCGGCCGCCGGGCGGGCCGGGTCGAGCCCGTCGCTGATGTGCAGGGCGATCGGGGCGGCCCACCGGGCGTAGACGGGAGCGCTCTCGGCCTCGAAGGCGTGGCCCTCGGCCTCGGGCACGAAGACCATCGGGGGAGGGCGGGCCACGACCCGCCGCATCACGTCGTTGAGGCGGACCGAGTTCCGGTCGACGAGCCGACCGAGTCGCGACGGGAAGTGCGGGTTCACGGTGAAGGACGGGATGCCGAGCACGTAGGTGGTGGTCGCCACGGGAGCACGGCTCGCCACGTCCGTCAGCAGGGCCGACAGGTCGTCGGCCCAGGTCGCGACGTCGATCAGCGACAGGGCTTCGTTCGCGCCGAACGACAACACGATGGCGTCGAAGCGCGCGAGGTCGATCTCGGCGACGGCCGCCGGGCCCTGCCGGACGGTCATCCGACCGTCGACGACGATGTCGACGTCCGTCGCCCGCCCGGTCAGCGCCGTCAGGCTGCGGGCGAGATGACCGGGGAGGCCGAGCTCGTGCGTCCGGACGCCGCGGCCCGTGGCCACTCCGTCACCCACCAGCAGCACGCGGTCGGGGTCGGTGCCCGGCGCGTGCAGGTGGGGGGAGTCGGTCGCGACGACGTGGCGTTCCCACGAGTGGGGGCTCGCGGTGAGCCAGGTCCGGATCAGCGGGCGGGCGAGCGCGTGGGTGACGGCGGACAGCATGGAGGCCTCGCATCGGCGGGAGAGATGCCGTCACGGGGACGGCTCGAAGAAACCCCCGTCACGCGATCGACGATGCTGGCCTGGTGCGATGGAGCCTAGGCAGGGACCGCCCCCCGCGCATCCCGACGGCGGGGGGCTTGACAACGCGGTTCGCAGAGAGTTTTGCAGACTGTGCAAAAAGGGTGTTGATCGTGATTCGGTAGAAGCATGAACAGCTCGTTCCGTGCCCTCGCCCCCGCCGCGATCGTCGTGGCGTCCCTCGCCGTCGTCGTCTCGGGCTGCTCGTCGTCGGGCGGCTCCGAGACGACGGCGGCCCCTACCGTGACCGTCTCGGCCTCGCCGTCGACCGGGACGCCCACGCCGACCGCTGCCGCCACGGCGACGCCGGGCCCCGACGGGGCGTCCGGAGGCGGTGGCGACCTGGGCGGCGGTGCCCCCGGGGCCGCGGCCTCGCGGGGCACGGTGGGCGAGCTCACCGCCGAGATCGCCGACGGAGGCGGGGGCGCGGCCGGCAGCCACGGCGTCGCGCTCATCCTGACGAACAGCGGCCAGCGGTCCTGCACCCTGCAGGGCTGGCCGGGCGTCTCGTTCGTCGGCGACGGGAACGGCACCCAGATCGGTGCCTCGGCCACGCTCGACCGGTCGTCCTCGCACGAGACCCACACCCTCGCCCCCGGTGGCGAGGTGCAGACGATCGTGCAGATCGCGCAGACGGGGAACTCCGACGCGTCCGAGTGCCGACCGCAGGCGACGGACGGTTTCCGCGTCTCCCCGCCCGGCTCGCTCGAGTCGATCTTCGTGCCCGCCTCGGGGTCGAGCTTCGAGGCGTGCGCGAACGCCCGGGTGCAGCAGATGACGGTCAGCGCGCTGTCCACTTTCTGACGCTGCGGACCGCGACGGGGCGGGTCGTCCTCGGGACGTGCGGGGCGGGCCGCCCCGCCGGACTCGACGACGGCCCGGCCCTCGGCCACCCGGTTTCGACGTCGGTGTCCGAGGCGGCGTGGGAGGCGGCGTGGGAGTCGGCAAGTCCTGGTCGGTGCGGCAGCGCTGTTCCGGGATCGGCCTGGAAAGGGCGCGGCCGCGACAGGGGTCAGGAGATGCCGACGCGCTTCGGGGTGGGGGCTTGCTCGTGAGCCCGTTCGATCCCCGTGGTCGGGCCGCGCCTCCGTGGCCTAGAGACGGGCCTCGGTGCGTCTCGGCTTCAGCCGGTCGGGTGCGTCGGACGCGGCGACCCACTCGCAGGTGAAGGGGCCGCGGTAGCCGAAGAGGAACCCGAAGCGGTGGTTGTGCACCTCGAGGTCGACGTGGAACGACTCGTCCTCGTCCGACCACCACTCGTGCAGCTCGGCCCGGCCGCTGAAGAGCATCGGGAAGCGGAACGAGACGGGGCCCTCGTGGAAGCGCTGCGCCTCCGAGCGGAGCACGAGGCCGCCGCGGTCGTCGACCGTCAGGTCGAGGTCGACCGCGAGGTGCTGGTGCGTGCCGAGGTAGTCGAGCACCCGCCCGCGGTCGAGCACCATCGTCGCGTCGAAGCGGACCGGGCGTCGGCCCACGCGGCGGCGCGGCACGGAGTACGAGCGGACGAAGGTGACGGTCTCGCGTCCGAGCCCGTCTCGGTACGGGTAGTTCTCGATGACGAAGGGCACGTCGTGGCCCACGTCGGGCACCAGGATGTTGCGCAACCGCCCGATCTGCAGGAACGGCACGGTCCACCACGGGCCCCGCCGGATCGACGACATGACGCCCCGGCCCACGCAGGCCTCGCCCGAGTCCAGACCGACGCCGAATCGGCGCTGCATCATCGGGTGCAGGCGCGCGAACTCGTCGCCGAGGGCCTGCTCGAAGATCGACGTCATCGGGGTGACCGCCTCGCGGGGTCGGGCAGCGTGGCCAGGGTGACCGGCGCCTCCCGCAGGTGGTCGCCCGCTCGCGTGCCGCCCGCGGGCGCACGCAGGGTGCGGGAGGCGCGGGGCCGGTCCCGACGCCAGAACGCGAGGGCGCTGGTGAGCGGCCACCGCTCCGGCTCGCGGCCGGTCTCGAGCCAGAGGCGCAGGCGGTCGAAGCTGAACGCCGTCGCCCAACCGAGCAGCGGACGCACGACCAGGGCGAGCGGACCCCAGCCCGAGTCCTAGTCGTACCCGGTGACGGAGCGGGGCCGTCCGGCGGCGGGCGGGAGGGGGCGCCCGTAGCCGGGCCCGGCCCGGATCGGCGAGAGGACGTCGTCGGTCGCGAACCGCAGGGCCGAGGTGCGCGAGCCGTCCGGGCCGTGGCGCTCGCCGATGCTGACGCCCGTGCCCTCGACGGTGTGGACGGGCGTGCGACGGACGTAGTGGAACGGTGTCGACCCGTCGGCGTCCGGTGGCCCGGGGGTGATGCTCGAGAAGCGGACGTCCCAACGGACGTGCTGAGCGGGGTCCTGCGTGGCGGCCCAGACCCGGTCGAGGTCGGCGTCGATCACGGTCTCGACGTAGATCTGACGTTTCCCCACGAGGGCGAGGCTAGGGCATGGCGACGGCCGGCGGAACGCCCTGGAACGCGGGTCGTGGCCGGATCTAGGCTCACCCCGTGGACGAGAGCTTCGAGACGGTCCGCGACGCGTTCGGGGCGGCGGCGCGCTGGTTCGCCGAGACGGTGCACGAGCTCGACCGGCCCCCGGCCCCGTGGGAGGCCCCGGCCCTCGGCGCGTGGAGCCGCCGTGACCTCGTCGGGCACACGTCGAGGGCCCTGCTCACGGTCGAGCAGTACCTGCGGCCCGGGCCGGCCGAGCCCGACCGCCTCGCCGTCGACTACCACCGGGCGGTCCGGGGCGGCCGCGCCGATCCGGACGAGGTCGCCGAGAGGGGGAGGCGCGCGGGACGCGACCTCGGCGCCGACCTGCCCGAGAGCGTCGAGGCCCTTGTGCGACGGGTGACCGGCGTGGTGGCCGGACGGACTGCGGACGCGCGGGTGGAGACGCCGGTCGGCGAGTGGCGGCTCGAGGAGTACCTGCCGACGCGCGTCCTCGAGCTCATGGTGCACACGGGCGATCTCCGGACGGCCGGCGGGCTCGACGGGCAGGCTCCCGAGGTCGCGGGTCGTCAGTCGCTGGTCGTGCTCGGCGCCCTCGTGGCCGATGCTCCGGCGGCTGACGCACCGCGCCTCCTGCCGGCCCTGACGGGCCGCTCGGCGCTCGCCGCCGGGGACACGGGGCTCTGTCGGGGCTGCCTCCCCTGCCGTCGCACGACGGCGCGGGCCCTCAGTGGTTCGGGTTCTCCGCCGGTGTCGGTGTCGGCAATTCCGGGCTGGCGTTGCGGCCGGGTGCCGGGATCGGCGTGGGACGGGCGCGGCCGCGACAGGAGTCAGGATTTGCCGACGGGACGACCCGGCAGCCGCGCGGGGTTCGCCGCACGTGCGGCGGGTCGGTGACTACGGTGGCCGCATGACCTACCCGCCGCACGACCCGTATCGGACGGGTTTCCTCGAGACGACGGACGGCGCCTCGCTCTACGTCGAGGAGTCGGGGCGTGCCGACGGCGTCCCCGCCCTCTGGTTGCACGGCGGACCCGGCGGCTCGCTCGGTCTCGGCGGCTACCGACGGTCGTTCGATCCACGGGCCTTCCGGTTGGTCGGCATCGACCAGCGCGGGTCCGGGCGCAGCACCCCCAACGTCGTCGACGACCTGGCCGGGCTCGGGCGGCACACGACACCGCGGCTCGTCGCCGACCTCGAGGAGGTCCGCGAACGGCTCGGCATCGAGCGCTGGGTGGTCGGCGGGGTCTCGTGGGGAACCACGCTCGCGCTCGCCTACGCCGAGGAGCACCCGGACCGCGTCCGAGCCCTGGCGCTCATGGCGGTCACGACCACGAGCCGCGAGGAGGTCGACTGGATCACCGAGGGGGTCGGACGGCTGTTCCCCGAGGAGTGGGCCGTGTTCGACCGCGAGAGCAGGCGGCGCGACGACGAGAGACCGGCCGACGCGTACGCGAGACGGCTGGCTTCCGACGACGAGGCCGATCGTGCGGCCGCCGCGGCGAGTTGGGACCGGTGGGAGAGCGTCCACGTCAGCCTCGACGACCCGGACTCCCGCGCGCAGGGGCACCTGGGGCCCGGGCGACGGGAGGCGTTCGCCACGCTCGTCACCCATTACTGGAGCAACGACGGCTTCTTGTCGGGCGAGCGGTCGGTCATGGCGCGGCTGCCACGGGTCGATCGCGTTCCCGCCGCGCTCGTGCACGGCCGCCGCGATGTGAGCGGCCCCGCAGCCACTCCGTGGCGTTTGCATCGCGCGTGGCCGGCGAGCACCCTCACCGTCGTCGCGGGCGAGGGGCACGGCGGTCCGCGGCAGGGCGGGGCGCTCAGGGCCGCACTCGGCGGGGTCGCTGGGCTGTGCCGGCCCCGCCCGCCGTGCCCGGCCTCCGTCGGATCGACCTCGTCCGGCCCGACGGGGTGCGCTGGGTGCCCGAGCACCACTCGGGCGACGGCGTCCTCGTGCTGGCGGGCTCGGGTGGGCGGGTGGGCGTCGAGCGTGCTCGGCTCTGCGCGTCGCGGGGCTGCCTGGCCGAGTCGATCCGGTGGTTCGGGGGTGAGGGACAGAGTGTCGGGCCGTGGGCCGTCCCGCTCGAGACGTTCGTGGACCGGGGGGACGCCCTCGCGAGCGAGAGCGACCGGGTCTGGATCGTCGGGACGTCGTTCGGGGCCGAAGCCGCCCTGGTGACCGCCGCCCGAGCCCCGGAGGCGTCGGGTGTGGTCGCGTTCGCCCCGTCGGACGTCGTGTGGGCGGGCTACGACCCGGCCGGTGCCGAACGCTCGCACTGGTCGTGGGGTGGGGCACCCGTGCCGTTCGTGCCGGTCGACCAGGACGACTGGGGGACGGACGCGCTTCCTCACTTCTTGCCGGTGTACGAGCGGTCGCGACGGATGTTCGCGGACCGAGTGGCCGCGGCGGTGATCGCGGTCGAGCGGATCGCCGACGTCGTCGTGGTCGCGGGAGGTGACGATCAGGTGTGGTCGAGCGCGCAGCATGCGGAGAACATCCGGCGTCGGCGGGCGGAGCACGGTGCCGACACCGTCGTGGTGGCGGGCGCCGCTGCCGGGCACCGGACGATCCTGCCCGGGGAGTCGGTGGTGTGGGGCGGCTCGACCATGCGGCGGGGCGGCACCGAGGCCGCGGACCGAGAGCTCGGCGCGCGGGCGTGGACTGCGATCACCGCGTTGCTCGCGACGCCCTGAACCGCGACTGCCCGTCCACCCGCGTCTGCTCTTCCATTAGGGGGACCTCGCTCATCACTCGATCCGGTACCTACCGGATCAGGCGGGCGAACGGCAGCAGGGGTCTCGTCCTCGGAGGGAACA
Source organism: Frigoribacterium sp. RIT-PI-h (assembly GCF_001297205.1). Classification (NCBI taxonomy): domain Bacteria; kingdom Bacillati; phylum Actinomycetota; class Actinomycetes; order Micrococcales; family Microbacteriaceae; genus Frigoribacterium; species Frigoribacterium sp. RIT-PI-h. The sequence continues at coordinate 31,901 of NZ_LHOZ01000068.1, forward strand.
GCAGGGACCGTCTCGGGCGGATCACCGGCCTGTCGAGTCGTCGATCCGCTGGAACAGCACGTGGTCCTGCCAGCGTCCCGCGATCTCGAGGTAGGACGGCGCGATGCCGTACTGCTCGAAGCCGGCCTTCCGCAGGACACGTTGCGAGGCGACGTTGTGACGGAGCGTCCCCGCCTGGACGCGGTGGAGGCCGGCCTCGCCGAATGCCCAGTCGACGGCCTCGCCGACGGCCGACGTCATGATGCCCCGCCCGTTGCGGTCCTCCGACAGCCAGTAGCCGAGGTCGCAGGACCGGAACGGGCCCCGGGCGATCCCGCTCAGGGTCAGCCTGCCCACCACGGCGCCCTCGTCGACGATGACGAACGGCTGCGCCTCGCCCCGGGACCGTTGCGCCAGCAGCGACGAGATGACCGACAGTTGCCCCTCGGGCGTGAAGTAGGCGTCACCGCGCACGGGGTCCCAAGGAGCCAGGAACTCACGGTTGCGCGTCAACGCTCGTGCCAGCTCGGAGGCGTCTCGCGGGTCGATCAGGCGGAGGTGGGAGGACACCGGTTCACGCTACCGCCGGAGATGCACCTCGATGCGGCCGGAGTCGACGTGCTACGAGCGCCCTTGAGGCCACGGCCCCACCGCGTTCAACCGGGCGAGGAACGCCTCGAACCGGGACGGGTCCGTGCGCCCGCTCAGCGTCTCGCCGAACCATGCCGTCCAGATCGCGTCGACCCGGTCGCCGGTGATGCCCCCGGCCGAGATCAGCTCACGCACCATCGGGACGGCCTCGAGCTCGTACTCGTCCCACGGGGCGCCGTCCTCGGCACCGGGCTCGAGCCCGTACGGGTCGAGTGCGTTCAACTCGACGAGCACCCGATCGACGAGATCCCGCCGGGCCTGACTGCGGCGCGGTTCGCCGACGGTCACGTCCCGTCGACGCAAGACTCCGCGGAAGCCCCTGACCACGGTCGACGCATTCGGCCCTCAGGCTCTGGGCCGGTCGAACCGGGCACCGGCGGGCTTCGGGCCGAGCAGCGACAGGATGAAGAGGACGAACCCGCCGAGGGAGGGCACGAGGTTGATCAGCTGCAACCACCCGCTGAGGTCGATGTCGTGCAGTCGTCGGGCTCCGAGAGACAGGAACGGCACGATCGTCCCGAAGAGCAGGACCGCGAGGACGAAGCCGAAGGGGATGAAACCCGGTCCGGGCTCGAGGGTGCCGTCGTAGTCCGTCGTGCTCCCCGGGAGGCCCGCGAGGAACCCGACGATGCTGAGCACGAACCAGATCACCGTGTTCGCCAGGACGACCCACCAGTACTCGCTGCGACTCGCCCGCCCCGTGAAGTCGGCGTACTTCTTGAAGAACCGCTTCACCGCGGCGACCGGACCCGCTCCGTACAGAGGCGCCCAGAGGGGAACGGCCCCGCCCTGGCCGGAGGCGGGCCCCTGCGGCGTCTGGCCGTACGGCGCCTGGCCGTACGAGGGCTGGCCGTACGAGGGCTGTGCGGACCCGGGCTGCGGCGGGTCGTTCAGGGGCGGTGGCGGGGGGTGCCCGGACGGCGCCTGCTGCCCGTACGGCGGAGGCGTCGGCTGCCCGTACGGCGGCTGCTGGGGCTGCCCGCCCTGCGGCTGTCCGCCCTGCGGCTGCCCGCCCTGCGGAGGCCGCCCGTACGGCGGCACCGCGCCACCCTGCTCGTCCGCTCCGTCGTTCCGATCGGTCATGAGATCCCCCTCGTCCGTGCCGCCCACCGCGACCCCGCCGCGCCCCCGCCCGCCCGGCCGCACCACTCCCCCACCCCCTCGAGGAAGAACCACCATGAAGAGAAAGACCACAGCAAAGGCGCTCGTGTCACTCGCCGTCGTGTCGGCGTTCGTGCTGACCGGCTGCGCTCCGTCCGGCGGAGGCGCGGGTGGCGGTGGCGACACCGCGCCCGTCTCGCAGGCCGACATCGACGAGGCCATGGACACCGACACGACCCTGACCTTCTGGACCTGGGTGCCCGACGTCCAGAAGGAGGTCGACCTGTTCGAGGCGAAGTACCCGAAGATCAAGGTCGACGTCGTCAACGTGGGCACCGGCACCGCGCAGTACCCGAAGCTGCGGACGGCCCTGAAGGCCGGCAAGGGCGCGCCCGACGTCGCCCAGATCGAGTACCAGTACATCCCGTCGTTCCGTCAGACGGGCAGCCTCGTCGACCTGACCCCCTACGGAGGCGCGGACCTCGAGTCGAAGTACGTCCCGTGGGTCTGGAACCAGGTCGCGGACGACACCGGCGTCTGGTCGGTGCCGCAGGACTCGGGCCCGCTCGGCAACCTCTACCGCTCGGACATCTACGCGCAGGCCGGGCTGACGAAGGCACCCGAGACCTGGGCCGACTTCGCCACCGACGCGCAGACGATCAAGGACAAGACCGACTCGTACATCTCGAACCTGCCCGGCAACGACCCCGGCCAGATCGTCGGGCTGTTCTGGCAGGCCGGCGCCAAGCCGTTCTCGTACGACGGTGACAAGACCGTCGGCATCGACCTCGACTCGACCGAGACGCAGAAGGTCGTGACCTTCTGGCAGGACCTCATCGACAAGGACCTCGTCTCGACCGACGCCGACTTCAACGACGCCTGGTACCAGGGCTTCTCGTCGGGCAAGTACGCCAGCTGGCAGACCGCCGCGTGGGGCCCCGTCTTCCTGCAGGGCACGGCGGCGAACACGAGCGGCAAGTGGACCGCCGCGAAGATCCCGCAGTGGAAGGCCGGCGAGGACGTCTCGGGCAACTGGGGCGGATCGAGCGACGCCGTCATCACGGGCACGCAGAACCCGATCGCCGCGGCCGAGTTCAGCAAGTTCCTGAACAGCGATCCCGAGTCGACCCTCGCCTTCGCGAACGAGCAGTTCCTGTTCCCGACGACGACCGACACCCTGTCGAGCAGCGACTTCACCGACACCGCCTCGGACTTCTACGGCGGTCAGAAGGTCAACGAGCTCTTCGCCGGCGTCTCGGACACGGTCAGCACCGACTTCCAGTGGCTGCCGTTCATGGACTACGTCTACTCGAGCTTCAACGACACGCTCGGCAAGGCCATCGCCGACCACTCCGACCTGTCCGCCGCCCTCACGGCGTGGCAGGACGACGTCACCGCCTACGCGAAGCAGCAGGGCTTCACCGTCAAATAGCGCTCACGGGGTGCCGCCCGCCCGCGGGCGGCACCCCTCGGCCCGGCAAGGAGCCCCCATGTCCACCTCCGTCACACCTCGTCGAGACGCGACCCGCGCCTCCTCGTCCCGTCAGCCCGCCACCCCGCGGCGCACGAGCTCGCTGCACCGGCCGCAGCTCGTCGCGGCCTGGGCGCTGGCGATCCCGTTCCTGGTCGTCTTCGCGGCGATGTTCCTCGTGCCGCTCGGCTACGCGGGCTACCTGAGCACCTTCACCTCGCAGCTCGTCGGCGGGCAGGTCTTCTCGGGCCTCGCCAACTACAGCCGCGCGCTGAACGACCCGAGCTTCTGGGCCGGCCTCGGCCGGGTCGCCCTGTTCCTCTTCGTGCAGGTGCCGATCATGCTCGTGATCGCCCTGTTCGTCGCGCTCGCCCTCGACACCGGTCGGGTCGCCGGCAGCAAGTTCGTCCGCCTCGCGATCTTCGTGCCCTACGCCGTGCCCGGCGTCGTCGCGACGCTGATGTGGGGCTACCTCTACGGCCGCGAGTCCGGCCTGATCGCCCAGGTGATCAGCGGTCTCGGGCTCACCCCGCCCGACCTGCTGTCGCCGCAGAACGTGCTCGGCAGCACGATGAACATCGTCAGTTGGGAGTTCATCGGCTACAACATGATCGTGCTGTACGCCGCACTGCGCAGCGTGCCGACCGAGATGTACGAGGCCGCCGAGATCGACGGAGCCGGGCCCTGGCGGGTGGCGTGGAGCATCAAGATCCCGGCCATCCGCTCGGCGATCCTGCTGACCGTGATCTTCTCGGTCATCGGGTCGTTCCAGCTCTTCAACGAGCCGAACCTGCTGTACAGCATCGCGCCCAACGCGATCGGCTCGGACTTCACCCCGAACCTCTACGCGTACAACGTCGCGTTCAAGAACCAGGACGTCAACTACGCCGCGGCCATCGCGTTCCTGCTGGGGTTCCTCATCATGATCATCAGCTACGTGGTGCAGCTCGCCACCTCACGCAAGGAGCGACTGTCGTGACGATCGCACCCGCACCCGTCGACACCGCCGGGGCCACGTCGGTCGACCGCCCCGTCCGCCGCCTCGAGAGCTCGGGAGGCGCGGGCCGGCGCCGCCCGCGACGTCGCGTCGAGCGGTCGAAGCGCAAGACGCCGATCCTCACCGTGCTCCTGTGGATCACGCTGGCGTACTTCCTGCTGCCGCTGATCTGGTTGGCGATCCAGGCGACCAAGACGAACGGCGACATCTTCTCGACGTTCGGCCTGGCCTTCGGCCGCACCTTCGCCCTGGGCGACAACCTCGCGCAGCTGTTCACGTTCCAGGACGGCATCTTCGTGCAGTGGATGGGCAACACGGTGCTCTACGCCGTCGTCAGCTCGGTCGGTGCCGCGGTGCTCGCCACGATGTGCGGCTACTCGCTCGCCAAGTACGTCTTCAAGGGCAAGTCGTTCGTGTTCGGGCTGATCCTCGGCGCCGTCATGGTGCCGCTGACGGCGCTGGCGATCCCGACCTACCTGCTGTTCAGCGCGGCGAACCTCGTCGACACCCCCTGGGCGATCATCCTGCCGTCGCTGGTCAGCCCGTTCGGCGTCTACCTGATGCGCGTCTACGCGAGCGAGGCGGTCGACGACAGCCTGCTCGAGGCGGCCCGGATCGACGGGGCGGGCGAGCTGCGGATCTTCCTGACCATCGCGTCGCGGCTGCTCGCGCCGGGCATCGTCACGGTGCTGCTGTTCGCGCTGGTCTCGACCTGGAACAACTACTTCCTGCCGCTGATCATGCTGAACGACCCGTCGCTCTTCCCGGCGACGGTCGGCCTGGCGCAGTGGCAGCAGGCGGCCACCGGCGGCGGCGGCGCCCAGGTGCTGTTCTCGACCGTGCTGACCGGCTCGTTCGTGTCGATCCTGCCGCTGGTCGTGGCGTTCCTGTTCTTGCAGCGCTTCTGGCAGTCCGGCCTGAGCGCGGGCGGCGTCAAGGGGTAGGCGGCTCGACTCCCGCCCGACCCCCGGTTCACGGTGGGGGTCGGCGCGGGTGGGCCGTGGCCGTGGCAGCGGCGGCCCGGGAGGCGGTGGTGACGTTGAGAGGTCGCCACCGCCTCCGTTCGCGCGTGAGACCCCGGGAAGTCGCCGAGACCCCCCGGCGCGTGCCGGGGTCTCGGCGACCCCCTGGGGTCTCGGCGTCAGAGGCGGGCGTGCAGCTCGGCGACGCGGGCGCGGATGTCGTCGCGGACGAGGCGCATGCGCTCCATGCCCTCGATGCCGCGCTCCGAGGGTTCGTCGGTGACCCAGGTCTCGAACCGGGTGCCGGGGACCTCGTCGACCCGCGCCTCCTGACCGAGGACGACGACCACGTCGGCGTCGCGCACCATCTGCTCGGTGAGGGCCTTGGGGTGCTCGTCGCCGAGGTCGATGCCGAGCTCGGCGAGCGACTCGACCGACTGCGCGTTGAGGTCCGTGCCGGGTTTCGTGCCGGCCGACACGACGGTGACCTCGTCGCCGGCGAGGTCACGCATCAGCCCGGCGGCCATCTGCGACTTGCCCCCGTTCTTCTGGCAGACGAACAGGACGGAGGCGCGGGTCGAGGTCATGCGCACACCGTACCCACCCCAGGTGGCCGGGCCCCTGACGGGCCCGCGTCGGACCCCGGGAACTCGCCGAGACCCTCGTGCGCGCCCCGGGGTCTCGGCGACTTCCCGGGGTCTCGGGGGACGGAGACGGGACGCCCGCCGACCCGTCCGAGGTCCCGTGTCAGGTTCGCCGGTTCCGCGACACTCCTCTAGTGAAGGGGGTGGACGTGGATCACGACACGGAGGGCGACGACGAGCTCGTCAGACGCACGGTCGGGGGTGACCGACGGGCCCTGTCGGCCTTGTTCGACCGGCACGCCGCGACGGTGACCCGTTACGCGTGGGCGCTGGCGGCGACCCGGATGGACGTCGAGGAGATCGTGCAGGACACGTTCGTGACCCTCTGGAAGAAGGTCGACCAGATCGACCTGCCCGAGGACTCGCTGCTGCCCTGGCTGTTGGTCGTCTGCCGCAACCACGCCGCGAACCTGCGCCGCAAGCAGGCCCGTGCCGCCACCGACGAGCTGCCCGACGACCTCGTCGCCCCGGACCACGGCGAGGAGGCGCGTGACCGGCTGCGGTGGGTCCGTGACGAGATCGACGCCCTCGGCCCGGTCGACCGGCAGATCGTCGAGCTCTGCCTGATCGAAGGGCGCCCCTACGGCGAGGCCGCCGCCCAGGTCGGCCTGAGCATCGGCGCCGTGACGCAACGCGTGTCGCGCACCCGATCGCGACTGAAGAAGAAGGCGGTGATGAACGATGAACTCTGAGCCCCCCACCGGGGACGAGCTGAACAGCATGCTCGTCACGATGAAGCAGAACGTCCTCGAACGCACCACGGAGTCCCCGCGTCGCAAGCGCAACCGGAACCTCGGCCTCGGCCTCGGCCTGGCCGCCCTGCTGGCGATCGGCGGTGGTTCGGGGGCCCTGGCGCTCGGCATGCTGCCCTCGCCGTTCCAGGCCTCGGCACCGGCGACGCCGACGAGCACGCCCACCCCGACGCCGACCGTCACGCCGACGGCGACGTCACGGCCGACGCCGACGGTGGCACCCGTGGTCGCGCCGGTGCCGTCGGCGCCGATCGACTGCGCGACGCTGGCGAGCGGCATCGACCTGACCTCGTTCGTGCCCGACCCGGTCTACGCCCCGGCACTGCTGCCGTCGGACTACGACCGCACCGGTCAGGCGGGGCTGGCACAGCAGGGCGTCCTCTCGTGCGTCTGGACCTCGACGGCGGGCTCGTTCGCGAACGTGACCGTCCGGGTGTCGGACGACGTGACGACCGGCTCGCGGTGGAACGCGGAGCGTCGGGCCGCGGGTGAACCCGGCCTGGGCGTGGGGCAGACGTCGTCGATCTCGTGTGGCGAGGACGGGATGGCGTCGTGTCGCGCTTCCGTCGTGTCGGCACCGTGGTGGATTTCGCTGTCGTTCCTCGACGACACGTCCGGTTCGTTCGACCCGACCGCGAGCGGCTGGGACTCGACGGGGGCGCAGGCCGACGTCTCGGGAGCGTTGCAGAGCCTGACGTCGACGCTGGGCGGGCTCGCTCCCACCGCCGCCTGGCAACCGCCCGAGACCGTCTGGGCCGACGCGACGTGCGCCTCCCTGCAGGCCACGTCGATCCCGACGATCCTCGGATCGCCTGCGCTCGTCGGCCCGGACGAGCACGTCTCGACGCCTCCCGTCGACGGCATCTCGGACACGAAGGACTCGTCGCTCGACTGCCGCTGGGTCGCACCCCCCACGGGGCCGCTCCCGGAGGGCTCCTTCGGCGAGTTCCGCGTGACGATCGTGCCCGGTGGCGAGTGGGCTTACGAGCCCACCGACGACAGCCGGGCCGTGACGGTCGCCGGGGCCGACGCCGCGACGGTCACCTGCGTGTCCCGCGAGGGCAGCTCGTGCTACATCGACCTCCTGAGCGACGGATCGTGGCTCCAGGTCGGCTACGCGAGCGGCGCCACGCCCGAGATGACGTCGCTGCTGGTCGCGGCCGCGGAGGCGACCGTCGCGACGCGGCCCGCGAGCTGACCCGCGCCTCCTGCCCTGCCGTGACCGAGGCACGCGACCGCAGGAGGCGCGGCCCGGCCGACGCAGGACGGCGCACGGAGGGCGGCCGGACCCCGGGAACTCGCCGAGACCCTCGTGCGCGCCCCGGGGTCTCGGCGACTTCCTGGGGTCTCGGAGGGTTCCGGGGGTCTCGGCGGACGGCGGCCCGTCAGGCGTCGAGGCGGGCCCGGGCCCGACCGCGCACGGCGAGGATCGTGCCGCCGATCAGGGCCGAGACGAGCGAGCCGACGAGGACGCCGACCTTGACCACGTCGTCCTGCTCGCTGCCGGTGCCGTAGGCCAGCTCGCCGACGAGCAACGACACGGTGAACCCGATGCCGGCCACGAACGACAGCCCGAGCACGTCGCCCCAGCGCAGGCTCGGGTCGAGCCGGATGCCGGGCAGGCGGGTGACGAGCAGCGACGCCCCCGTGATGCCGATCGACTTGCCGAGGACGAGTGCGACGACGATGCCGATCGCGACGCTGTCGCCCAGCGACTCGGTCAGTCCGCCGAAGCCGCCGACGGTCACTCCGGCCGAGAAGAACGCGAAGATCGGCACGGCGATGCCGGACGAGATCGGGCTCCACTTCTCGGCGAAGTGATGCGTCAACGGGTGGCGTTCTTCGTGGCCGTCGGGGCCGACGTGCGTCACGCCGGCCCGAGCGGTGGCGACCGCCGGCACGAGCAACCCGAGGGCGACGCCGGCGATGGTGGCGTGCACACCGGACGCGTGCACCAGCGCCCAGGCGACGACGCCCAGCGGGATCAACAGCCACCACGAGCGAACCCCACGCCGCACGAGCACGGCGAACGCGGCCAGCGGCAGCAGGGCGAGCAGCAGCGGGACGAACGCGATGCCGGCCGTGTAGAACACGGCGATGATCGTGATCGCGATCAGGTCGTCGACCACGGCGAGCGTCAGCAAGAAGGTGCGCAGTGCCGGGGGCAGCCGTTTGCCGACGACGGCGATCACGGCGACGGCGAACGCGATGTCGGTCGCGGCCGGGATCGCCCAGCCCTGCAGGGCGTCGGGGCCGGCGTTCAGGTTGACCAGCGTGAAGATCAGGGCGGGCAGCACGACGCCGCCGACCGCCGCCGCGATGGGCAGCGTGGCCACGCGAGGGTCGCGCAGCGAGCCGGCGACGAACTCCTGCTTCAGCTCGAGACCGACGACGAAGAAGAAGATCGCGAGCAGGCCGTCGGCCGCCCAGGTGCCGACGCTGAGGTTCAGGTGCAGGGATTCGGGTCCGAACGACACGTCGCGCACGGCCGAGTAGAACGAGCCGGCCGGGCTGTTCGCCAGGACGAGCGCGAGCACGGTCGCCACGAGCAGCAGCAGGCCGCCGGTCGTGTCGCGGCTGAGGAAGCGCGAGAGGCGTGCGGCCCGACCCTCGGCGTGGGGCGCGTGGGCGGGAGCAGGAGAAGTGGGCGTAGCGGCGGGGGGGGTGGGGTCGGTCATGGGCGTCGTCCTTCGGGAGCGTCGGTGAGGAGGGCGGGGCGTCCGCTCGACCCGTCAACGACGAGGAGCGGTTCTACGCCACGGGCGGCGGGCAGCCGGCGATCTCGCCGTGGGCGTTGCTGCCCCAGAGGCTCATCCAGCCGTTCGTGCCGCAGGTGCGCTTCGTCAGCACGAGCCGCTTCGGGAACGCCTGCTGCGCCGTGCGCGTCCGCCGCGGGGCGCGGGACGGGCAGGCGGGGGACGACATGCCCACCAGGGTACCGCCGGGGTCCGTGAGCGGGCCGACCCGCGCCTCCTGCGTCCCGGTTCTCGCCGGGTCAGGAGGCGCGGCGCGGGTCAGGAGGCGCGGCGCACGTTCTCGACGAACCCCGCGGCCCGCACGCGCAGGCTCGCGATGCGTTCGAGCCGGGCGGCCTCGACGTCGAACCCGAGGTAGGCCTCGGGCGGCAGCACGTGCACGTTGTCCGAGCACTCGAACCCGCCGCAGACGAGCGTGCCCACGGTGTCACCGTTGCGTCCGGCCGCGCCCGCGCGCTTGGCGGCGTAGAACAGCACGTCGGCCGGCAGTCGGACGTCCTGGCACCAGGTGCACTGGGCGCGCTGACGGGGCGACGCCTCGGCCTGGCGCAGCACGACGCCGGCGACCGCGGGGCCCGGGCGGCCGTCCGCGTCGAGGGTCGGCACGACGACGTAGGCCCGGCGGGCGAGCTTGGGGTCGCGCCAGCCGAGGTACTCGAGGTCGGCCCAGTCGAGGTCGGCGAAGCCCGGGGGCAGGGTGAGGTCGGTGGCTTCCTTGCGGCTCGCGTTGACGAACGAGGCGCGGACGGTCTTCTCGGTCAGGGGGATCATGTGGTTCTCCGGTCGTCGGGCCCGGGGCGGCGACGTCCGCGGGCACGGGCGGTCGGTGACCGCCCGGCTGCCCGCCGTCGACGCGTCGGCCGACCCGGGTGTTCTCGTGGGACCGTGCCGGGGCTCAAGCCCGCGCGGCACGGCGATGCACGGATCGACCCGGACGGCCGATCCGCTGCGGAGACACGACTACCTGCAGCCGGCGCACGCGGCGCCGACGACCCCCTCACGCCCGGAGGGCGTCGCAGGTGCGGACGGGGTGATCACCGGGCCACCCTAGGGCGGTGGGGCTCCGGCGGCAACGGGGCCGCGCCTCCTGCGGTCGGGGTCGCACCACCGGTGCGCCGTCGAACCATGCAGATGCGCGGTTCGACGGCGCATCGACGGTTCGACCCGGAACGCTTCGCCGGTTCCGGAGGCGCGGGTCGCGTCCACGAGGCGGGCGCCGGCCCCGAGGCACCACGAAACGGACGTCGCACCGCCGTGTTCGGCGGTACGACGTCCGGTCGGTGGTGCGACGCGCAGGGTCAGCCCGCGTGGCGCCCGTGGTGGTCGGGGTCGCTGCCGTCGGGGACGGCGTCGATGGGAGCCGCCGGGTCGACGTGCGAGACGTGCCCGTCACCCGAGGCCGAGGCCGAGGCCGAGGCCGAGCCCGCACCTGCACCTGCACCTGCGCCCGAGTCCGAGCCCGCACCCGCGGCGTCACCGGCCGAGGCGTGCGGCTGCGACCGCTCGAGGGAGGCGCCCTCGACGTCGACGTCGGGCAGGATGCGGTCGAGCCATTTCGGCAGCCACCACGCGGCGTCGCCGAGCAGGTGCATCACGGCCGGGATCAGCAGCAGGCGCACGACGAACGCGTCGACGAGCACGCCCAGCGCCAGGCCGAGGCCGATCGACTGGATCATCACCGAGTTCGAGAACACGAAGCCCGAGAAGACCGCCGTCATGATCAGGGCCGCGGCCGTGACCCCCGTGCGACCGGCGTGGACGCCGCGCTGCACCGCCAGGCGGGCCGACGAGCCGTGGGCGTACGCCTCGCGCATGCCGCTGACCAGGAACAGCTGGTAGTCCATCGCGAGCCCGAACAGCACGCCGACCATCAGGATCGGCAGGAAGCTCAGGATCGGACCCGGGTCGTGCACCCCGAAGACCGGGCCGAGCCAGCCCCATTGGAACACCGCGGTGACGCCGCCGAACGCGGCGAACAGCGACAGCACGAACCCGATGGTGGCGGTGATCGGCACGAGGATCGACCGGAACACGAAGATCAGGATGATCAACGAGAGGCCGACGACGACGAGCAGGTAGAGCGGCAGGGCTCCGGCGAGTTTCTCGCTGACGTCGATGTTGCCCGAGGCGTTGCCGGCGACGCCGAGCGACGAGACGTCGTCGATGTCGAGCCCGCGCAGGTCGCGCACGAGCTGCTCGGTCGACTCGGCGGGCGGACCGCCCGTCGGCCCGACCGGGCACGCCAGCAGGGTGTCGTCGTCCGAGGCGCCGATGGGGGCGACCGCGGCGACGTCGTCCTGGTCCTTGAGGATCGTGCCGATGCGCACCTGCTCCGAGACGAGGTCGTCCTCGGAGATCGCGGTCGGCAGGTCGGCGACGACGACCAGGGGGCCGTTGACGCCGGCGCCGAACTTCTCGTCGATCAGCTTGTACGCCTTGTAGGCGCTCGAGTCGACCGGCTCGGACGACCCGGCGGGCAGGCCGAGGCGCATCGAGAGCGCGGGGATCGCGACGATCAACAGCACGGCGACGCCGGCCACGAGGGTCAGCACGGCCCGCGTGGTGCTCATCGGCTTGGTGGGCACCCGGACGGCACCCGTGTTGCCGACGGCCTTGCGGGCCTTCTTGGTGAGGATGCGCAGGCCGACGAGGCGCAGCAGCGCCGGGGTGAGCGTGATGGCGATCAGGATCGCGACGAACACGCAGACCGCGCCGACGGTGCCCATCAGGCCGAGGAACGGGATGCCGGTCAAGTTGAGCGCGAGCAGGGCGATCAGCACGGTCGAGCCGGCAAAGACGACCGCGTTGCCCGACGTGCCGTTGGCCAGGCCGATCGACTCGTGCAGCGGCACCCCCTCTTTCAGTTGGGTGCGGTGCCGGTTGAGGATGAACAGCGAGTAGTCGATGCCGACCGCGAGGCCGAGCATGACGCCCAGCACGGGCGTGACCGACAGCATCTCGACGGCGCCCGAGAGCGACAGCGAGGCGAGCACGCCGACGCCGACGCCGATCAGGGCGTTGATCAGGGGCAGCCCCGCACCGATCAGGGTGCCGAGCATGACGAACAGCACGATGGCGGCGATGACGACGCCGGCCACCTCGCCCGGGCCGAGGATCTCGGGGATGCTAGCGGCGATGTCGTTCGACACCTCGACCTCGACGCCGTCGATGTCGGCGTCGTTCATCGCCTCGACGACGGCCTCTTTGTTCTCGCTGGTGACGAGGTTGAGCGCCTTGTCGAACTGGATGCTGGCGACGGCCGTGGTGCCGTCGGTCGACACCTGGCGGATGCCGTCGGTCAGCTCGAGCAACGAGGCGCCCTGCTCGAGCGTGGCGCCCTGCGTCTCGAGCTCGGCCTTGCCGGAGTCGAGGGTGGACTGCTGCGTGGCGATCTGCTGCTTCCCGGCGTCGAGCTGGGCCTGCTGCGCGTCGAGCTGCGGCGTGGCGGCGGCGAGCGCGGCCCCACCGGCGGCCTGTGCCTGGGCCTTGGCGGCGTCGAGCTGCTGCTGGCCGGCGTCGATCTGCGCCTGGGCGGCGTCGATCTGTGCCTGGCCCGAGGTGATCTGGGCCTCGCCCGCGGTGATCTGCGCGCGGCCGTCCGTGATCTTCTGGGCCTGGTCGTCGATCTGCTGCTGGGTCGCGAAGGGGTCGGTGGTGCCCTTGACGTCGTCCAGCTCTTTCGCGTCGGTCAGCAGGGCCGCGATGTCGGACTTCTGCTGGTCGGTGAAGGCCGAGTCGTCGGTGGTCGTGAAGACCACCGTGCCGGCGCCGCCGCTCGCCGGGGGGACCGTCTCGGCGCGCTCGTCGCTCGCCTGCTGGGGCGCCGTGCCGGGGGTGCTGAGGGCGGTGGTCAGCGTGCCGCCGAACAGCGCGAAGGCGCCGCCGGCGAGGCCGAGCACGACCAGCCAGGCCACGATGACGAGCCAGGCCCGCCGGGCCGAGAACCGGCCGAGTCGATAGAGCAGGGATGCCATGGGTGTCTGTTCCTCCAGGGGTGGTGCGGGGTGATGCGGGTTGCGGGGGTGGGCCTCACGTCGCGTCGTCGAGAAGGAGGTGCGGGTCGGCCGGGGACGCCGGCCGACGGGTCAGGGGGTGGTCGGGTCGGGCGCCGTCGGGGCGGCTGCTGCCGGGGTGGGCGTCGGCGTCGTCCCGTAACCGGTGCGGATGCTCGTCGTCATGCGGTCGAGCAGGTCGGCCCAGACGTCGCGGCTGTCGGCGTCGACGACCGCGCCGGTCCGCATGATCCAGTGGCGGGCCACGACGGCGATGCCGTTCATCAGCGAGCTGACCAGCACCTCGGCCTCGAGCGGGTCGGTGGCGGGGCTGCGCTCGGCCATCTCGATCGAGAGCTGCTCGGTGACGCGGGTGAAGACGTCCTGGATCAGGCTGTGCGACCGCGGGTCGCTGCCGTCGTCGCCGAGGACGCCCCAGAGGTACGAGACGACGGCCGGCAGGTCGATGCCCTGCATGGCCTGGATGACCTCGGCGAACAAGGAGGCGCGGCTGCCGTCACCGACGGGCGTCGCGGCGGTCGCGGCCCGGAACTCGTCGACGGCGCCCGTGAGCACGCGGGTGCAGGCCGTCATGACGACCTCGTCGAGCGACGAGAAGTGGTTGAAGACCGTGCGCCGGGAGACGTCGGCCCGCTCGGCGAGCTCGTCGACGCTGAAGCGGGGAGCCCCCCGTTCGGCGATGAGCGCGTCGGCGGCGTCGACGATGGCCTGACGGTGCTTCGCCTTGAGGGCGGCACGGCGGTCGGGCACCAGGGTCTTGACGGTCACCTGCCTACACTAAGTGCAGCGACGCACTCGGTGCACCCACACCGGCTGGGCACTTGCTGGGACTTGGGCGGCCGGGTCGCGGGCCGCGCACCTCGCCCGCCCCGCGCCTCCTCGTCCCTCCGACGAGTGGTCCCAGAACGTCCTTCGATCGCCAGGGAAGGACGATTCGGGACCACTCGACGGTCTGGCGCGGGGCGGTACGGGCGAGGGCGGCAGGCGCCCGCCCGGGTCAGATGGTCTCGTCGAGGTCGAGCAGGCGGGCGCTCTCCTCCCAGAGGCGACGGGCGAGGTCGGCGTCATTCGCCTGACGGGCGACGCGGCCGGGTGCTTTCAGGCGATCGAAGTAGTTGCCGCTCGGTGCCGGCACGGTCGCGGCACCCGCGAGGCGGATCAGCGGCTCGGCGCCGTCCTCGGTGGACACCGCGAGGCGCTTGGCCGCGGTCATGAAGGCGCCGTCGCCACCGAAGCCCGAGGCGACGAACCCGGGGTGGAACGCGAACGCGTCGACCCCGCCGCCGGCGCGCGGCAGGCGTCGGGCCAGCTCGCGGGTGAACAGCACGTTGAGCAGCTTCGACGTGCCGTAGGCGCGGAAGCCGCCGGCCCACGCACCCCGCGCGTTGTCGAGGTCGTCCAGGTCGACCTTGCCGAAGAGGTTGCCGGCACTCGAGGTCTGGACGATGCGGACCGACCCGGCCGGCGCCTCCTTCGCCGTCTCGAGGAGGCGCGGCGTCAGCAACGCGGTCAACAGGAAGGGAGCGAGGTGGTTGCCCTGGAACGTCGTCTCGTGCCCGTCGACCGTGAGCGCACGCTCGGGGATCGTGGCGCCCGCGTTGTTGGCGAGCACGTGGATGCGGGGGTTCTCGGCGAGCAGCTGGTCGGCGAGCTCGCGCACGGTCGACAGGTCGGAGAAGTCGGCGAGGTAGGCGGTGCCACCGATCTCGTGGGCGACCGTGCGGGTGCGGTCGGGGTTGCGACCGACCACGGCGACGGTGGCACCACGGCGGGCGAGCTCACGGGCGGCGGCGCGGCCGATGCCCGAGCTGGCTCCGGTGACGACCACGGTCCGGTCGTCGAGGCGGGCGGCGGGAGGCAGGGTGACGGTCATGCATCGGACGCTAGGCGGGATGGGGC